>JACQFH010000618.1 GCA_016200145.1 Planctomycetia bacterium
GATTCGGCGTCGACACGGCGGGCATCGACTGGATTCCGGAGGTGCAGGTGGAATCCGCGAACGCCTATTCGCCGGTGTCGCGATCCATTTTCAACAGGACGATGAGGGAGTTGGCATTGGATTGCTCCAGGTTCGTCTTCGTCGATTTCGGATGCGGAAAGGGCAAGACGCTGCTGATGGCTGCAGAATCGCCTTTCAAACAGGTGATCGGCATCGAGATCTCGACGAAACTCGCCCAGATTGCCGAAGACAATATTCGAGTCTATACCGGTGAGCGCAAGTGTTCGGATTCGCGGGTGGTTTGCGCGGACGCGAGGCAATACGTCCTGCCGTCCGAGCCTGCAGTCGTCTTTTTTTACGACCCGTTCAAGCTCGAAGCCATGACGACCGTTCTCGAGAACATCCGGCGGTCGCTCATCGCGACACCCAGGGAAGTGTACGTCGTGTATGTGGAGGCCTCCTGGAGGTCATTGCTCGACGATGCCCCGTTCCTCGTTCCGCTCAAGCAGGATCGCTGGTATTCCCTTTACAAGGCATTGAGTTAGCGGGACGGCAAGGCGGCTAGTGATCGAACTGGCGATCGACCAGGTCGATCCACTTCCCAGTCGCCTCTTCATGCCAATGGACCCCCAGCGCAGCGACTCCCGTGAAGTGGATGCCATGATTGCGAACGTAGCGGGGCAGGTCGGATTCGATGCACTCGCTCATTTCGGCGAACCAACCCGGAAGCAGGTGCCACCGGGCGTACCGGAAGAGCGGCCATTTCCGATACTCCTCGATCGTGGTCAGCACCCCCCGGTCGGACGCGCGCACGTAGGCTGCCAGGTCCTGTGTGCGCATCGAAAACATCCCGGTCCAAAATCGCGGGTACGTGGCCGGGAAGATCCCGTAGAACTTCAGCCTGTCACGGTAAGCGCAGATGTAGGCATCCGGCTTGCCCGCCATGCGCTCGAAGAAGGAATGGTCAATGAGGCGCTGGCGCGGCTCATAGTGAAGGATGAAGTCGTACCTCCCCTCGATGTCGGGAAGGACCCGGGCCCACTGCACGACCAGGCCGCTGCCCTTGTTGATCCTGCCGACCTCGTTGTCCCAGAAATAGTATTTTCCCTTGAGTGCGGGGATCCCCTCGATCGCGCGGGTCAACCGGCTGTCAAGGCGATCCGGGTGCTCGACCGTGTTGTCGACCGAGTAGAAATCGAATCCGGGAAAGAGCCTGCCCGCTTCGGCCACTTGGCCGAATCCGCTGACGTACTGGCTTATACGACGCTCGCGTTCGGGTTGGTCGGGCAGCGTGGTGACGAACGCTGTCGACAGGATGACCACGGTCTTCATCGGCTACCAGCCGGCCCGGATGCTGTTGGCAATGAACTGCCGGTCGTCCTCGCTCACCCACCAGCCGACCGGGATGCAGACCATCCGTGCCACGAACGCATCGAGCTGCGGTAGCCGCCGCCGCCAGGCGGCGACCGTGCTGTGCTTGTCGTTCCGCTCGTGCACGCGCGAAGTCATGACGCCTCGGGAGCGCATCACGGCAATGAATTCGTCCCTCGCATCCACCTTGATCGTATGGATCCATGATGCACTTTCCCGGTCCCGTCTGAGCGCCAGCAATTCGACGCCCGGGATGTTTCTCAGTTCGCGATCGTAGAAGGCGGCATTGTCGCGATGCAGGGCCACGATCCGGTCGACATGCTTCAGCTGCTCCAGTCCGATCGTCGCCGCGACGTCGTTCATGTGGAACTTCCATCCCCACTCCTCGACGTCGTTCTCGCAGCGCAAATCGGTGGGGTCTGCCTCCCGGTCGATCCCGTACCAGCGCAGCCGCTTGCCGCGCGAGTAGGCGCTGGCGTCCCTGGCCAGTAGCAGGCCGCCATCCACGGTCGTCATGTGCTTGATCGCCTGGAAGCTGAACACCCCGAAGTCGGATTGCGTGCCGACGTGCACGCCCTTGTAAGTCGAGCCGAAGGCGTGCGCCGCGTCTTCGATGACCTTCAGGCCGTGCCGCCTCGCAACTGACCACGTTTCGTCGAGGTCCGCGGGGTAGCCTCCCCAATGTACGACCATGACCGCTTTTGCCTTCGGGGTGACGAGCGATTCGATTGCGCGCGGATCGAGGTTGCCGGTGGCCGGGTCGACATCGGCCCAGACAGGCACTGCGCCCTGCGCGAGAATCGCCCAGTTGGTTGCAGCGCATGTCAGGGGCGTGGTGATGACTTCGTCGCCCGGTCCGACGCCCGCAAGGCGCAAGGCCAGTTGGAGGCCCGATGTGGCCGAGTTCAGGGCCAGCGCGTGGGGCGCCCCGAGGCGGGCGGACAATGCCCCCTCGAATTCCTCGACCCTGGGGCCCTGACCGATGTAGCCGCTGAACAGGGTCGCCCTCAATGGTTCCATGACCGACTCCGGCATGAAGACCTTGAACAGGGGGATCGTCCGACCGGCGTGGCTCATTTAGTCAGTCGCCTCGTCGCTGCGATTTTGTAGGATAGTCGGCAATGGCCATGGGCGGATCGATCGAGGTGATGCTTCGCGGGGGACTGGGGAACCAGATGTTCCAATACGCCCTCGGCCGTGCCTTGTCCATCCGGTCGGGCCTTCCTCTGGTCTTCGATTTGTCGGCGCTCGGCTTCGATGTCGCAGTTGTGCGCAAGTATGAACTGGCCTGCTTCCGGCTGTGCGAGCACGGGATGCGCAAGCTGCCCGTGCCGGTTCACTGGGCGAGGGAAAAGGGCTTACGTATCCTGGCCCGCTTTCGCTCGGGTCCGGGCTATCTTATCAAAGAGCCTTCGATTGCTTTCGAACCCGGGGTGCTGTGCCGTGACCGGCCGTGCCGGCTGGACGGATACTGGCAGAGCGAGCGCTATTTCGATTCGATTTCCGCCCGGTTGCGCGTCGACTTCGAGTTCCTGCCGCCGCAGGACCCGCGCAATGCCAATTGCAGTGCACGAATCCAAATGACGAATGCAGTCGGTTTGCACATTCGCAGGTCGGATTATGTCTCGGATCCCACGACCAGCGCTTTCCACGGGACTTGTTCCAGCGAGTACTACGACGCTGCGCTGAAGCTCGTCCGGTCCCGCCTCGGCTCCGACCCCGAGCTTTTTGTCTTCTCCGACGACATCGAGTGGGTCCGCGAGAATCTCAGTTTCCCTTTTCCGGCCACCTGCATCGATTGGAACCAGGGCCGGGGTTTTGAGGATTTGCGACTGATGAGCGCGTGCCGGGCGCTTGTGATCGCGAACAGCGCGTTCAGTTGGTGGGCCGGATGGCTGAATCCCGATCCTCGCAAGCTTGTGGTCGCGCCCCGGCGCTGGTACCGGGCCGCCGGAATGTTCTCCGAGCTTCCGGACTCCAAATGGTTGATCGCACTGTGATCGGATCCAGCCCGGGATCGTCGCGTATCGCGGTGGTGTTGCCGGTCTTCAATGGCGAGGAGTACTTGTCGGCGGCGGTGAACAGCGTCCTTGGCCAGACGTTCGGGGATTTCGAATTGGTCATCGTCGACGACGGTTCCACGGATCGCACCGGGGAAATCCTTGCGCGTATTCCCGATGCCCGGCTTCGCGTCATCAGGCACCCGCGCAACCTCGGGCTGGTCGCGGCCCTGAACGCGGGGATCCGGAACTCGGGTGGCGAGTTCATCGCCAGGATGGATGCAGACGACATCTGCCGTCCCCGTCGATTCGAGAGGCAGGTCGCTTTTCTCGAA
>JACQFH010000600.1 GCA_016200145.1 Planctomycetia bacterium
AGTCGTTTTGCCTGCCGTTCCTGATCGGTCAGCTTGCGGCAGAATGCCAGGGAGTCGTCCCAATTGACCCAGGTGACGGCGACGTCGTCTTCCACTTTCTGAAACTGTTTTCCGGCCCAGGGTTCCGTTCCCATCACGCGTTTCCACTCGGCCTGGGTGACCTCGAATTGGCCGAGCCAATAACCGCGCGTCAGAAAAGCCTTCACCGGCATGACTCGGGTCGTCACCCGCGGCGCATTGGGAACGGCGACAGGTTCGATTTTCTCATCGACGACTAGATCATCGTCATTATTTGACTTGGGAATCTTCGCCGGTTCGACGGCATGTTCCGTGACGGTCTCGACGTATTCCATCGTGACGGCGCCCGGCGGGCACCACACGAGCTTCATCTTCAGGCCATTGTCGTCACGCACCTCGCCCGGGTTCTTGCCGTGCATGCGATCGGCAATGGCAGCCGGCGCGGCGGCGGGATCCTTCGATTCCGCGATCGCAAGGGGCCAAAAGCCGACTGCGACGGCAACCCTCGCGATCTGGCGGAAGAGCTTCATACGACAGGTCGAGCAATACGGAAAGCTACCTCGTCCCGGTCATGGTAGCATAAATGCCGCGTGCGATTCGATAGGACCCGTGCGACGGCGGTTTGCGCGCCACTTCCGCCTGTAAGGCGGCAACAAGACAGCCCAGGGCATCGCCCTGGGGACATGGCCCAACAAGATCGTTTCCCAGGGCGTTGCCCTGGGCTGGATTATTGCGGCCTTTCAGGCCATGCCTCGACGCTCGTTGCAATCAGCGGGGCGCGGGGCTAGAAGAGTGTGTTCTCTCACACTCTTCTCCCGGTCGACAGAATGAAAATCGTTCGCCTCGAGACGTGGATCGTCAGCGTTCCCTACGTCCACGACGAGATCAGCAGCCGCGTGTCGCGCGGCGGTGTGACAGATACAATCGTGCGGCTCACGGCCGACAACGGGCTCGTCGGATGGGGTGAGTGCACGACAGGCCCTGATGCCGCGTCGATCGAGCAGGCGGTTCGCTCGGCGGCCCCGTTCGTCATCGGCCGCGATCCGTGGCAGGGCGAAGCGATCGCACGCGATTACTTCCGCACAGGATTGTGGGATCATCGGCCGCAGACCGGCAATTTCGCGTTCGCCGGGATCGACCAGGCGTTGTGGGACCTGTGCGGCAAGGAGTGCGGGCAGCCGATCTATCGCCTGCTCGGGGGGGCGCTGCGAAACGAGGTCGACTACTTCTATTATCTGGCGCGCGGCACGCCCGACGAAGTCGCGCGACAAGCGGCCGATGGAATCCGTCGCGGTTACACCTGCTTCTACCTGAAGGTGGGCCTCGACGAATCGGCCGAAACCGAGATGCTCGCTGCACTCCGAGGGGCGATCGGCCCCGACCGCAAGATCCGCGTCGACGCCAACCAGGCGTGGAACGTGCCGCAGGCGGCGCGCCTGCTCAACCGCTGGGACGCGGCGTTCGGCATCGATTTTGCCGAAGCGCCAGTGGCGATCGACCCCGTCGACAATATGCGCGAGCTGCGGACCCGCACTCCGGTGGCGCTGTGCGCCAATGAAGGCTTAAGCCGGGTCGAGGACTGTCTGCGGGTGATCCGCGCCCGCTGTGCCGACGTGCTGTGCTTCAGCAGCTACTGGGTCGGCACGCTTCGTAATTTTCTGATGCTGTCGTGGACGGCCCACTGGGAAGGCCAACGGGTCTGCAAGCACACGCACGGCGAACTGGGAATCGCCGCGGCCGCGGGGCAGCACGTTTTGCTGGCAATGCCCAACGCCATCGAGGGAGCACAGCAGACCGCGGCACTGATGGCCGACGACATTCTGACGAAACCGCTCCCGATCTCCACGGGCCCCAGGTGGGGCGTGATCGAGCAACCGGGCCTGGGGGTGGAGGTGGACGAAGCGAAGGTCAGGCACTTCCACGAGTGTTACCTGCGCGATGGGCAGTTTCTGCCTTATCGCCGCGCGGAATCTGCATCGTCATGACCGACCCCCAGCCGAGCAGCGACCCCGCGGCACCCGTCCGCCGGACGTGGGTCCGCTGGCGGGTCGTGCTGATCCTGATGGGCTTTACCGGGCTCAACCATTTCCATCGGCAATCATTGCCGGCCGTCGTTCAGGAGATCATGCGTGATTGCGGGTTCAGCAAACTCGAAATGGGAAGCATTTATTCCGCGTTTCTGCTGGGCTACGTGATCGCAATGGTTGGCGGAGGGCGGTTGGCCGACCTGCGCGGTGGCTGGTTTGCGCTGGTGGTGTCGGGGATTGGCACGGGGTGCCTCGTCGCCTTCACGGGGCTCTGCGGCCTGGCTGTCTCGACAGCGGTCGGTTTCGCTTCGTTTCTGGGCGTGCGATTTCTGATGGGGCTGTTCACGGCGCCGCTGTTTCCGGCTGCGGGGCGCATCGTCGGGGCCTGGATCCCGTTCGAAACTCGCGGCTGGTCGAACGGCCTCGTTCTGGGCGCGACCACGATTGGCGTCGCCCTGGCGCCGATTGTTTTCGGAAGTCTTTCGGATCTCGTCGGCTGGCGTGCGGCCTGCGGCGTGATGGGGGCCCTGACAATCGTGTTGTCGTGCGTCTGGTTCCAGTTTGGACGCGACCGGCCAGCCGACCATCCCCACGTGAATGCGTCGGAGCTGGCTCTGGTTCCCCACTTCGATCCGGCGGAGCGACAGGCCCGCGGGCCGGACTTTGTCGAATGGCTCAAGAATCCGAGCCTGGTCTTCCTGACGTTCAACTACGCCGCCGTCGGGTACTACGAATACACTTTGTTCTACTGGATGAAGTACTACTTCAGTGAGGTCCTGGAATACTCCGAAGACGCGAGCCGGTACTTCACCGGCATCGTTTCATCGGCGATGATTGTGGCGATGCCGGTGGGAGGGATTCTCTCGGATTGGCTCGTGCGGGTGTGGGGCTACCGTGCCGGACGGATGTGCGTGCCGATCGTCGCGATGCTCGCCAGCGCGGGATTATTGTTCAGTGCGACGCAAGCCGAACAGACGGCGGTTGTGGTCGGGCTGTTCTTTCTCTCGCATGCCGCCATCGGACTGTGCGAGGCGCCCACCTGGGTCGCCGCGCTGGAAATCGGCGGAGAACATTGCGGGACCTCGGCGGCAATTGTAAACACCGGCGGCAACTTGGGCGGATTGCTCGCTCCGGTGGTCACGGCCTACGTCGCCCAGGAATACGGCTGGACCATGGGCTTCGTCGTGGCCAGCGTCGTGTGCCTTGTCGGCGTCGTCCAATGGTTCGGTGTGCGGCTGCCAGAAAAGGGGACAGGTCCAAATAACACATAGGTGGATCTGTCCTTTTTTCCTGGACTCGGAGTGACGAAATGAAACGATCCCTAATGATCATGGCAATGATCGGCTTCGTTTCGGCGCCAGGCTGCGGGTCATCCACGAGTGTCGGCCTGACGCCAGCCATTGGCGTGCAGCACAAAGCTGGCAAGTTTGCAAACGATACAGCGTTTGACCTCAAAGGATTCGATCTTGCGGAGGCGAGCGGTATCGAGGCGTCGCAAACGGAGAACTTCACGTTGAAAGAGGTCCGGGTGACCGTTGAGATTTTCTATGACAAAGGGCCGCCGCACAGGGAAGTCGTGTGCTGGGCCCACTGGAAACCCGGCGACACGAAAGGTGTCAACTCGCCGGCCCGCGAAGGATGGGAGGGCGCGAGCATGACGGGAACGGCAATTGTCATGGACGGCGATAAGAAAGTCGGCGACGTCAGAATCAATCTCTCGTGGCCCGCACCGTAACGAATTCAGTCCAGCGGCGTGTTCACGTCTTGACACAGCAGGTTGCCTGAGATTTCATATCGTCACCTCGTTACGAACGGACGATATCCAAAGAGTGCAATTCACCCAGCCAAAAAAACGCCATTAGTAGCCGATGATCACGCTGAATTGCAGCCCTAAAGGTCTTCCCTCGCCGTTGACTCGGCGGAGGGCGCTGCAGATCGGGACGCTGGGTGGGTTGGGCCTCGGGCTGCCCGACTTGTTCCGCTCCCGCGCAGCGGGCGCGCCCTCGCCGACCCGTTGCAGGGCTGTGATTCTCGTCTGGCTCGATGGCGGCGCCAGTCAGTTCGAGACGTACGATCCCAAGCCCGATGCTCCGGCCGAGTTTCGCGGGCCGCTGGCGACGATCGCCACGAGCACCCCCGGCGTGCAGTTCGGCGAGTCGTTCCCGCTGCAGGCGCGGCTGATGGACAAGGTTTCGGTCGTCCGCACGGTGACGAACAAATCGGGCGATCATTATTATGCCGCGCACTGGGTGCTCACCGGCTTCGAGAGCCGCAGCAACGGGCTCGACGTTCCTGACAGATATCCTTCGGCCGGCTCGATCGTGGCCCGGACGCTGGGCGCCCGCCATCCCGGCGTGCCGCCGTATGTCGCCGTGCCATACGCGTCGGCGTTCGGCCATCGGCCGGGCTTTCACGGCGCCGCGTACCTCGGCAGGCCGTTCGACCCTTTCGAAACGATCCACGAGCCGCATGAGCGCGAATTCCAGGTCCCGAACATGAAGCTCGATCCGCAACTCACGGTGGGACGACTAGAAGACCGCCGGGCGCTGCTCGCGGGACTCGACCAGATGCGCCGCGGACTCGACGACGTGCGCAGCGCGGCAGCGATGGACGTCTTTCACGCGCAGGCCCTGGACCTCATCAGCCGCAAAGCCATCGACGCGTTCAATCTCGAATCGGAAGATCCGAAGACGCGCGATCGATACGGACGCCATCTCTATGGACAGAGCGCCCTCTTGGCGCGGCGGCTGGTCGAGGCCGGTGTGTCGTTTGTCACGATTCACTCGGGTTCGCTCGGCGGGTGGGACCACCATTACAAGATCAAGGAGGGGATGCCGTATCATGCGCCAACGACCGACCAGGCGGTCGCCGCGCTGATCAACGACCTCGAGGCTCGCGGCCTGTTGGATGAAGTGCTGGTGTGGGTCACGGGGGACTTGGGGCGCACGCCGCGGATGAACGAATTCGCCGGTCGCGACCACTGGGACGTGATGTCGATGCTGTTTGCGGGGGGCGGCTGTCGACGGGGGAATGTTGTCGGCGAAACGAATTCGAGGGGCGAGTACGCAGCCGACAACCGCACGACGCCGGCAGACGTCCTGGCGACGATCTACCACCTGATGGGAATTGATCCCTCAACCAGCTTCACCAACCACGCCGGCCGCCCCATCCCCATCGCCAACGACGGCCGGGTGATCCGGGACTTGGTGTGATCCTGATAACGTGGGCTGAAGCGATTCAATCAAGGTTAATCCGCTGGCCACAGTTTGCGGCCCGCGGCTGTTTTCTGGATTTCGATGACGTCTTCGTCGAGCAGGAAACCTGCGTCGCGGAGTTGGATGGCCGTTTCGCCGATGCGCGCGAGGTAGACGTCGCGCGAAGGGTAGCGTTCGGCAACCGAGGGGCGCGGGTCGGCGGTATTCGCGCGCTCGGCGCTTGTCAGGGCGAAGGGGAGGTACGAACCGTTCCAGCGGCCCAGAGCGCCGGGGGCGCCCGCGGTTTCTGAGCGCTGGTTCCAGCCGGTGTACGTCGCAATCGGCACGGCCACGTCGGGCAGGCGAATCCCGGCCAGTTCGTTGCCGTCAGTATCGATGGCTGGAACGAGCATCCGATAGGCGGGACCGGCTCGCGGCGGGATGAACTCGGCGATTCCCGTTTCCTTCCAGCGCGGGCCGAAGTCGAGCCGCAGCGGAACGTACATCGCCTGCGGGGCGCTGGCTCCCGGGATCGCCGGGAACGACGACTGGTAGGTGGCGAGGTCGACGAGTGTTTTGTCGGCGATCATGGGAATGCGGCTGGCGGGTGGTTCGCTTCCCGACGTCACCCAGCGGTCGAGCTGCACGAGCAGCGCGCGGAGCACGGGGCGGTGGTCGAGGATGTTCACCGGGTTCTGGTAGATTCCGCGATCAGAAGAACTGGCAACGCCGTGCTGCCCTCCGGTGACGAAATAGATTCGCACGCTGGGGTCGGGAGGGATGTCGGTCTTCCCCTCGACGTCGGTATGCAACAGCGACGTGGCACGGGTCCAGTATTCGGTCGACGTGCCGGTGAAAAACAACTTGGGAACGTGTCCGCTGGCGCGGGCCCGGTCGAGCGTGCTGCCGCGCTCGCCAGTGACCGGGTCGTATTGTGGCGCCGTGGTGAAGGGAAAGACCTCGGACGGAGAGAGAATGTCTTCGTGCTGGCTGCCGTGGCGGGTCGTCTGCGCGAAACGATGATTGAAATAGCCCTTGCCCCCGCCGCCGACGTGGGCCAGCGCCCCGTCGAAGACGACGCGATTCTGCTCGTCGACGTCGAACCCCTCGTAAACGAGGTGATGAATGAACCGGCCCGACTGCGAAATGCCGAACGCGTACGCCCGCTCGATCAGGCCGGCCAGGGGATTCTCGGAGCCGACAGCGCCTTTCCCGGCGTACCGCAGAAAACTGACGGTGTCGCGCACCGCGGCGAACCCCAGCCCCGTAACGCGCGGGTCGCGGGCCGTGTAGACAAGTTCGAACAGCCAGCCGGGGCGGAATCCTTCCTTGATATAGAGCTGCTTGGCGTCCGGGATCACCTTTCCGTCTTCAAATCGGGCAAAGGCCCACCCGTCGTGCGGGACGGCAACCGGCGGTTGCGACCGGGCCGCGCGCATCGTCAGAGTGGCGTCGCGATTGTCGAGCGTGACGCTGGGATAAGGATCTGAGTTTCCCCAGTAGAAGGGCTGACTGTACGATTTGTCGTTGACTGTGATTTCGGCGTGCACGCGGGCGGTGATCGGCTTGCCGTTTTCGGAAGCGACAGGCAACCCGATCAACAGCCGCTTGTCCCCCGCGCGGACGTCGCCGTTCCAGCCGCACCAGAAGATCGAGTACCCTTGCCGCATCAGGAAACCGTTGCCCGCATCGGCCGCAGTGGCCGGGTCGTTGCCGCCGCGATGATTGAACGCGCCCAGGGCCAGTTTGTTGCCGCGATTATTGACGTCATAAAACAGCCGGCGATTGCCGCGCGACGCGTCGACGGGCTTGAGCAGAAAGAAGTCGGTCCAGAATTCGACCTTGCCCTGCTTGTTGCGCGGCGCGAGCTTGAGGTCGACAATCCGTCCGTTGGCGGCATGCAGCGGATCGACTTCGAGGAACATGCGTCCGAGGACCCGCTCATAAGGCCCCGCGGAGCCGAAGGAGTGCCCGTCGGCGAACGACTCGCGGTGATCGATCTGAATGCGGACGACCTCGGCTTGCGCGGGATTGTAGAGCGCGCAAGCGAAGAGGACGGCCGCGAATTGGATTGGCGAGAGGATTCGACGTGGCATGGGGGGCTTTCGTTGGGGCGCGGTGGTCGCACTCGTCGTAGGACGGCCTTCCAGGCCGTCCGCAGTCCTCGTTCCCACGCTCTGCGTGGGAACGCAAGTAGCGACGCTCTGCGTCGCGTTCGCGGCATAAACGGGTTTCACTGCTGGCATAGTGTGTCATGTACGACGCAGAGCGTCCGAACGGGCGTTCCCACGCAGAGTGTGGGAACGAGATCCAATTGCCGTGACGACGCGTCATGCGACGGATATAATCGCACAAACGATTGTTGATTCGATTGCGGTGAAAGTAAATCATCCATGCGACATGCTGGCCTGATTTTCGCCTGGGCGATCGGTTCGGCGCAATTCGCGGCGGCGGCGGAGCCAGTTGATTATGGGCGCGAGATCAAGCCGATCTTTGTGCGGCACTGTTATGCCTGCCATGGGGCGCTCAAACAGCAATCTGGCCTGCGGCTCGACACGGCGACTGCAATCCGCCGCGGAGGCGATTCCGGCGCAGCCGTCGAGCCGGGCAAGAGCGGCGAGAGCCTGCTGATCGACGCGGTCACCGGCGCGAACGGCGTCACCCGCATGCCTCCCAAAGACGAAGGGGGGCCGCTCAAATCGGAAGAAATCGCCGCGCTCAAGCGCTGGATCGATTCTGGCGCCGCGGGGCCAACCGACGAGCAGCCTCAATCCGATCCGCGGAAGCACTGGGCCTTTCAGCAAGTCGTACGGCCGGCGGTGCCGCGCGTGTCGAATGCCGCCGCTGTCGCCAACCCGATCGACGCGTTTCTCGTCAGCTCGCAGGAAACGCGCCAGCTCGTTCCCGCGCCTGAGGCCTCGCGGTCCGCGCTGCTGCGGCGCGTGACCCTCGATCTGGTCGGACTGCCGCCGACGCGCGAAGAGCTGCATGCCTTTTTGAGCGACACGCGGCCCGATGCGTACGACCGGGTTGTCGAGCGGTTGCTCGAAAGTCCGCAGTACGGCGAGCGGTGGGCGCGACACTGGATGGACGTATGGCGCTACAGCGACTGGTACGGCCGCCGGGCTGTCCCCGACATCTGGAATTCGGCTCCTCAGATCTGGCGCTGGCGCGACTGGATCGTGCGATCGCTGAACGACGACAAGGGCTACGACCGCATGGTGCAGGAAATGCTCGCGGCCGACGAGATCGCTCCCGGCGATGAAGAGGCGGGAGTCGCCACCGGCTACATCGTCCGCAACTGGTACGCGCTGAATCCAAACCAGTGGATGAAAGACATGGTCGAGCACACCGGCAAGGCGTTTCTGGGGCTGACGTTCAACTGCGCGCACTGCCACGACCACAAGTACGATCCGATCTCGAACGAAGACTATTTCCGCTTCCGCGCGTTCTTCGAGCCGGTGCAGTTGCGGCAGGACTGGGTCGAGGGAGAGCCCGATCCTGGACCATTTCAGAAATACGAGTACGCCGTGCTGCGGAAGCTGGTGAAGCCCGGCATGGTGAGAATCTTCGACGAGAATCTGGCGGCTGAGACGCGGATGTACCGGCAGGGAGACGAGCGGGCCTTCGTGGAAGGCCGGCCCCCAGTTCCGCCCGGAGCTCCGGCGTTTCTCGGCGGCGACAAGTTCGCCATCGCCCCAATCGACTTGCCGGTGGGCGCGTGGTATCCGGGACTGAAACCGTTCATCCAGAAATCTGAGATCGACGCGCGGCAGGCCGACGTTCAAAAGGCGCGGACAATTCTCGAAGCGGCGCAGCGGGCGCTCGTGGGGGCGGTTGCACGCATGACCGAAGTCGAAGGCCAGCGGCTGGCGGCACTGGCCTCGGCGCCTGCCGGGGGAACGCAGCCGGCGCCGCACGACCCGCGCTGGCTCGATCGACAGCGCGATTCGCAAACCGCGTGGCGGAATAGCCAGGCCGGCGTGAAACTGGCCGAAGCGCAGCTCGCTTCGGCGCAGTCTCGGCTCGATTCGAGCGTCGCCCGAATCGGCGCTGACAACGCCCGCTTCCGAAATGGTCCAGGCGACGCCGTGGAGCTGTCGAAGGTTGCCAGCCGCGCCGAGAGAACGGCGCGGTTGCGCGGTGCGCTCGAACAGCAGGTGCTGGCCGAGCAGGCGGCAACGAGCGAGCGCTTGAGACACGGCACAGTGGCCGCCGGCACGACGCAGGAACCACTGCCCGCAACCGTCAAAGCGGCGGACGAGCAGCTTGCGACCGCCGTGCAGAACGTCGCCAAGGCGCAAAAAGACCTCGAAATCGATTCGACGAATTACTCGCCGATCGGGCAGGTCTATCCGGGCAAGAGCACGGGACGGCGCACCGCGCTGGCCCGCTGGATCGCCAACCGCGACAACCCGCTGACGGCACGCGTCGCCGTCAACCACATCTGGCTGCGTCATTTCGGCCGTGCGCTGGTCGAAACGACGGGGGATTTCGGGGTCAACGGTCAGCGTCCCACGCATCCGGAGTTGCTCGACTGGCTGGCCGCTGAGCTGATGGACGGAGGCTGGAAGATGAAGCACGTCCACCGCCTGATTGTCACCAGCAAGAGCTATCGCGCGGCGTCGTCGGGCGCGGAAGGCCATCCCAGCGCGGCTCGCGACGTAGACAATCGCTGGTACTGGCGGTTCACTGCGCGACGCATGGAAGCCGAAGTGGTGCGCGACAGTCTCTTGCACCTTGCGGGGCAACTCGACCTGACGACGGGTGGCATGCCGATCGAGAATGACCAGGAGCTGGCGTCGCGCCGGCGGAGCCTGTATTTCAGCATTCACCCGGAGGGAGGGGGCCATCCGCAGATGCTCGAGCTGTTCGACGCCCCCGATCCGTGCGACTGTTACCGCCGCACCGAGAGCCTGGTTCCGCAACAGGCGCTGGCGCTGGCGAACGGTCCCCTGGCGCTCGACCAAAGCCGGCTGCTCGCGCGGCAATTGTGGAAGGAAAGCGCCGGACGCGAGTCGGATGAATCGTGCCGAGCCGCGTTCGTCACCGCGGCGTTCGAACAGATTCTGTCGCGCGGGCCTTCTGCCGCCGAGCTGGCTGCCTGCCAGGCGTTTCTCTCAAAACAGATCGCGCTGTTTCAGGCAGATGCCCCCGCTGCTACACCGCGCGAGGGCGCGGCGGCAGGAGTCCCCGCGTCGACCGATCCGACGACACGTGCCGCCGAGAATCTCGTACACGCGCTGTTCAGCCATAATGATTTTCTTTCGATCAGGTGAAGAGCCCGATGCGCGAACATGAACAAACACCACAATGCTGCCAGCCCCGGCGGGCGTTTCTCGCCGACGTGGGGATGGGCTTTGCCGGCCTGGCGCTGGGCTCGCTGCTGGGCCGCGACGGGCACGTCCGCGCCGCCGAAGGAGAGGCGTGGATCCCGCCCGATGGCAAGCCGCACTTCGCGCCGCGCGCCAAGGCGGTGATCTGGCTGTTCTTCTCGGGGGGTTACAGCCACCTCGAAACGTTTGATCCCAAGCCGGCGCTGACGAAATACGACGGGAAGACATTTTCCGAAACTCCGTATCCCGATCCGCTGGCGTCTCCGCTGCACGATCGCCGCTCGCGGTCGGTCGTGCCGATGAAGCGCGACGTGTTTCCGGTGATCTACCCCATGCAGGTGGGATTTCAGAAATACGGGCAGGCGGGTGTGGAGATCACCGACTGGTGGCCGCACCTGGCCCGCCGTGCCGACGACATCGCCTTCGTCCGCAACATGTGGACGACCGACAACGATCACGCGGCCGAGAATCAGATGCACACCGGCCGGCACAAGCTGGATGAAATCCAGCCGAGCCTGGGGGCCTGGGTGCAATACGGCCTGGGGAGCCTGAACGACAACCTGCCGGAATACGCCGTGCTCGGCGGGCCCACGCGGGCCGACAATCGCGTGTCGATCGGCTCGTATTACCTGGGCCCGAAGTACTCAGGCGTGCCGCTGGCTCTGGACCCGAAGAATCCGCTGCCGTATGGCAAGCGACCGGCCGACGTCTCGGCCCGCGAGCAGGCCAACGAGTTCGAGCTGATCAACCAGCTCAACCAGCTTTCGGCGGTCGAATATCCTCAGGATGAAACGCTGCGCGCCCGGATCCGCACGTACGAGCTGGCGTTTCGCATGCAGACGGCGGTGCCCGAGGCACTCGATCTGGCGACCGAGACGGCCGACACGCAGCAGCGATACGGCCTCGACAAGCCGGCCACAAAGATGGCCGGTGAGCGCTGCCTGGCGGCCCGCCGGCTCGTCGAGCGCGGTGTGCGGTTCGTGCAGGTCTATCCTTCGGGGTACGGCGTGTGGGATTCACACACCAAGCTCAAAGAGAATCACACGAAGCTGTGCGCCGAGGTCGACCAGCCGGTCGCGGCGCTGCTGGCGGACCTCAAGCAGCGCGGCCTGTGGGACGACGTGGTCGTCGTGTTCTGCACCGAGTTCGGTCGCACGCCGGGCGTGCAGACGACGTTCACCAACGGCGCCAAGGACGGACGCGACCATCACCCGCACGGGTTCACCGTGTGGTTCGCCGGTGCGGGGATCAAGGGGGGCACCGTCCACGGCGCCACCGACGAGCTGGGCTTCCACGCGATCGAACCGGCCCATTACGTGACAGACATCCACGCCACCGTGCTGCACCTCTTAGGCCTCGACGGCCGCCGGCTCGAAATCCCCGGCCGCAAGCGGCTCGACATCGACCACGGCAAGCCGATTGCAGAGATTCTGGCGTAGTTGCAGTCGGTCCCGCCTGCCGGACGGGACCTCGTTTGCAAACTGACGGATCGAATGGCACAGAATCATTCGATGCAACTTGATCCGCGGATGTAGTGCGGTGAACGCCGGCGGTCAGATCCCGTCCGGCAGACGGGACCTGCTTCGTGACGCCTGCCGGGGAAGGGGCTACAGCGTTTTGGAAATGGCCAGCATCGTGCGCGCCTGTTGTCCGTTCAGGGCCTTGCCCGTTTGAGCGCGAACCTGGTTTTGAAAGGCGGTGATTTGGCCCCGTTTGGCGGACAGGTTGCCGCGAGTTTCGGCGGCCTCGGCGGCGTCGAGCTTGGCGACCAGCCCGGATGTCACTCCGTCGTGGTTGCTGTACAACGTGCTGACCATGCGCAGCGACTCGTACGAGAAAAGAAAGGCTGGATCGCCCTGGAGATTGGTCAGGTCCATGTCGGCCAGATCGTGGATCTCGTCGTCGGTGAGCCGCAGAATGTCGTCGAACGGCGCGAACCAGGCGGGAGTGAACTGCTGCAGGAGCGCCATCGTCTCGGGCTGTTTCATGTAGGCGCGAATCTGAGTCGACAGCTCCGGATGGTCCTCGAGCAGCGGGGTGGCCATTTCGGCCGCCCGCGCCGTCAAGAGG
>JACQFH010000601.1 GCA_016200145.1 Planctomycetia bacterium
AGATCGGCCAGCGGCTGCACCTGGTGCTTGTGCTGGTTGACCGCGTCGCGTGCGTTCTTGAGGGCCACGTCGCGGTCGCCCGCCAGAAACTCCACTTTTGCCAGGTACAAAGCGCTGATGCCTCCGGCCTTTTTGAGTCGGGGCAAGCCGGCCTTGTAGTCTCCCTGGGCCACGGCAGCGTGTCCTTTCAGCTCTTCGATCGCCAGCTCAAAAGGCTTCAATCGCCCATCTTCTTCGGGCGTGGGGAGGGGGACGGGGTCTGGTCGCGGTGCGTCGCCGGCAGCAACGCCCGCGACCGGACCCGCCGGAATCGGTTCGGCGATGTTCAGCTTCCAGCGTTCGCGGCGCAGGCGGTCTTCGAGTTCGGCGACTCGCGCCAGGCCCTGCGTCACGTCGCCCTTGCGAAACCAGGCCGTGCCCAGCGCCCGCAATCGCTTGGCCTGTTCCCCCGTGTCATCGGTCGGCTCGAGGTACGGAGTGTCGGAAAGAGCGATCAGCTCGTCCCAGAGCTCGTAGCGAATCAGTTCTTCGAACAGTCTGAGCCGTCCAAAATGGGCGCTCTTGCCTCCGCCGAGCGGGTTATGCTGGGGATGGCGCGGAATTTCAATCAGATTTCTGGCGAGGGCGACAGCCGACCGGACGCGCCCGACATGGCTCAAGTCTCGGATCAGCCATTCGTTGTTGTGCGCGTAGTTGTGAATCTGGTCGGGCAGAATGCGGTCGCGGATCATGTAAGCATGATCGACGCGGGCCGAGGCTTCCTGCTGCCAGGCGGCATCGCCGTATCGCTGCAAGTCGGAAAAAATGTGCCCCGACATGTGCCACATGTGGGCGATGCCCGGCGCCGATTGGCCGCACCGTGCCGCCGAGTCGACGGCCAGCGCCGGTTTTTCGTCGTCCCACAGATGAATGCGGTAGTGGTGGCAAGGGTGCAGCGGCTGGACGGCGAGCACCTGCTTGAGCAGGGCGTCGACCGACAGATGACTGGCGATCGGCGTGCCGTGCGAACGGTTCAGCCAGAGCTGCAGTCCCAGCAACGCCTTGGCCTCGATGTCGTCGGGGAATTTGTAAATGATGCGTTCAAGCGCCTTGGCGAAGCCATCGTGCCGCTCTTTATCTTTGTCTTTTTTCGCGTCCGAGTAAAAGGACTCGAGCGCGTCGATGTACATCGTCTCGCGCTCGGTCATTCCCGGTTTGCGTTTGACGGCCTCGGCCAGGAAACCGCGCGCCCGCTTGCCGTTGTTCGTATTCGCCAGCGCCATCCCCCAGTAAGCGATGGCGCATTGGGGATCGAGCGTTGCGGCCTGGCGGAACGAACGTTCGGCTTCGTAATACCAGAAGCCGTGCAACTGGCCGATCCCCTGGTTGATGAACTGCTGCGCCTCGGGACTGGTCGTCGTCGCGGGAAAATTGACGGCGCCGGTATTCCCCATCAGGTAAGCCCGCTGCCGGGGGCCCTCGTTAAAGGTTTCGCCATGGTAGGAATGGCCGGCGGCCGGCGGTTTGGCGGCTGCGGCTGGTTCGGTCTGGGCGGCGACGGGGGCGCTGGAAAGCACCAGCAGGGAGCATGCCGCGGCCCATGTTACGAAAGCCGATTTCATCGGGAATTGTCCTGCGGAAACGCGGCGGCGATGATCGAATCGCGACGGCGGCCAATGTCCATAAGTTGTTGTACCCGCCGGGCGGGGCCCTGTAAATTCCGCTGGCGAGTTTCCGCTGCCCGCAGAGGGAATTGCGGAGCCCTGCCCGAAAACTCGTGCCATGCCGCAGAATTCAGTTGCGTCCGAGGCGAAGTGATGTTCACATAGAAGGATATTTGAGTATTATGAGGGTTACGGGCGGCGCGGGCTGCGGACCGTCATCTTATTTTCCTGTTCCTGGGGAAAGGTGGCTTATGCGACGGATACATTCCACATCGAAGCGGCGAATTGGCTTTACGCTCATCGAGTTGCTGGTCGTGATCATGATCATCGCAATTCTCGTGGCGCTGCTGTTGCCGGCTGTCCAGCAGGCGCGCGAAGCCGCGCGCCGGTCTCAATGCGCCAATAACCTCAAGCAGATCGGCCTGGCGCTGATGAACTACGAGACGCAGCACAAAGTCTTGCCGCCGGGGCAGGTCAATCTGCTGTATGGGGGCAGCTTTAACCAGACCGGTTTCCGCTTTGCCTGGCCGGCGGAAGCCACGACGCAGCAATTTGGGTTCGCGGGCGGCGTGGGCGCGATCGGCGGGATTCCGGCGCCGGTTGCGCTGAACCTTCCCGGCGCCGGCCTGCACGGTACGAGTTGGATGCTGTTTTTGCTTCCGAACCTCGACCAGGCCAACACGTACAACATGTGGAACTTCAATTGCAATGTCTGGTACAACGGCTCTCCGCTGTATGGAACGCAGATGGATATGGGGACCGGCCTGCAGACGTTTTTTCCGGCACAGACTGAGATCAAGGGGTTTTATTGCCCTTCGCGGCGGCAGAATATGGATGTGCGCTCGCAATTCGGCAACTGCCTGCGCGTCGACCTGAACTGGACCGGGGGCGGAAACGATTACGGCGGATGCGCTGGATCGGGGCAGGTGTTCGAAGACATCACCGGATACCGGGGCACGTATGATCTTTTGCCGGGGCAGTTGTCTGCCAATCCCGGGTTTTCGTATCCGCCGGCGAATGTGCATCGCGGCATCTTCTACGTCAACAGCAGCACGCGGATGGCCGACGTGACCGACGGCACGTCCAACGTCATCGCGGTCGGCGAAGTGATGCGCATGAACGGCTTTCTCGGGCAGAACGTGGGGACGGTCTACCAGCGCAGCAGCGACGGCTGGGCCTGGGGCGGGGCGGCTACGATGTTCAGTTGCCGCTTCGGCGTCAACAAGGGAGTGCATTACGACAACCCCGGCAGCACACATGCCGGCAGCATCGCGCAATTCCTGTTTTGCGACGGCAGCGTGCACTTGATCACTCCCAATATCAACCTGACCATCTTCCAGAACCTGGGGAATATCGCGAACAACGTGCCCATTCCTCAATTCGATTAACAGCATGACGATTCGCTACAAGTGCGAAGAGTGCGGGGCAGCGCTGAATATCGACGACGACTTGGCCGGCACCGAGGGAAGTTGTCCTCGGTGCCATGTCGAGTTCGTCGTTCCGTCCGGTGAGGCCAGTGCTCCAAAACCCGCCAAGGCCGAGAAAGCCCGATCCAGCGGCTCGCTGAGCACCGAGGACGAGATCGGTGATTTTCTCAGCTCAGACGAGATTCCGGTCGCCACTGGGCGGACGTCGCTGGCTGATTCTGACGAATCCGATTCCGACAGCGACGACAATCCGTTCGAAGACGAACCGCCGCGCCGGCGACAGAAATCCGCCGACGAGACGGACGACGACGCCGAGCTGGAAGCGGCGGCAAAAAAGAAGAGCAAGCCCAAGGACTCGGGGAAGACCGACACTTATGATTCAGCCGCCATCGCGCGGACCCTGATGGGCAAAGGCGAGGCGGCCGCCGAAGTGGCGCCCGAACCCGACGCGAAGAGAAAACGCCGGCAATTCGGCGCCGGCAGCGAGCGCTCGGAAGGGGAAATTTCCTCTTTCAAAGAGATGCTGTCGTACGCCGCCAAGATGGGCTGGCCGTTCATCGTCGGCGGGGCGGTCGTTGTCGGATTGTGCGTCTGGGTGGGCATGTCGATGATGAAGAAGCTGGATGTGCCTCCCCTGGCGAAAGTCACCGGAACGCTCACGATCGACGGCAAGCCTGCAGCGCCCAGCACGATCGTGACGTTTCGTCCGGAAGAGAGTGCCAAGAACTACAAGCTTGGGTCGTCGGTTGGTGTTGTCGATTCGAACGGAAAGTTCATGCTGCTGTACGACAACGATCATCCTGGGGCCGTCATTGGCAAGCATCGCATTGTGATCGCGCCCAGCGATCCGAACCAGGGGGTCCCGCTGAAGTACACCTTGCCCAGCAGCGAACTGGTCGTGGAAGTCACCAAGGACGGCAAGCCGATTGATATTGTCATCCAGTCGGAACCCAAGCCCGAAGAGTAGCCCCAAGCCAGAAAAATACGCGGAGCGGTCGTGATCTTCTCGCCACGCAGCGACCGGCTGATTCGCGGGATTTTCTGTGGCCTGATTGCGGTGGCGATTTCGCCGCCCGCGACACTGAGCGCTGCCGATCCGGCGCCGGCCGACCTCGTCTTGCGTAACGGCGTCGTCGTCACAGTGGATTCCGATCGGCCCAGGGCCGAAGCACTGGCGGTGCGGGCGACCGGATCGTGGCCGTCGGCGACGAGGCCGCCGTCAAACCGCTGATCGGGCCGCGGACCCGCGTCATCGACCTGGCGGGGCGGCTGACGATCCCCGGTTTCATCGAAGGGCACGGACATCTTGTCGGCCTGGGTGACGCGCGCCTGGCCCTCGACCTGAGCCATGCCCGCGACTGGAACGAGATTGTCGAGCAGGTGGCGCGGGCTGCAAAGCAGGTTCCGCCGGGGGAGTGGATCATCGGCGATGGATGGCATCAGGGGCACTGGGAAAGTACCCCGCAGCCCGCTGTCGAAGGCTACCCGGTGCACGAAGCGCTGAGCCGCGCCACGCCGAATCATCCGGTGCTTCTCAAGCACGCCACCGGTCACATGTGCTTCGCCAACGCGCGGGCCATGCAACTGGCGGGTGTCGAGCGCCAGACGCCCGATCCCTCCGGAGGGACGATCCTGCGCGACGCGCGGGGCGAGGCCACCGGCGCCTTTCGCGAAACAGCGCAAGGTCCGGTCTTTCATGCCCGCTCGCGCGCACAGGCCGGCCGGAGCCCCGAGGATCGCGAGGCGGAGTTGCGCAAGGGAATCGAACTGGCCGTCGACGAGTGCCTCGCCAGGGGAGTCACGAGCTTTCAAGACGCCGGATCGTCCCTGGCCACGATCGACCTGTTCAAGCGCCTGGCGGATGAGGGACGGCTCAAGCTGCGATTGTGGGTCATGGTCC
Source organism: Planctomycetia bacterium (assembly GCA_016200145.1). GTDB lineage: Bacteria > Planctomycetota > Planctomycetia > Planctomycetales > Planctomycetaceae > JACQFH01. The sequence goes on from JACQFH010000601.1 coordinate 4,971, forward strand.
GCGGCGAGAGTTCGCAGCGGCTGCGGGACGCGCTGCCGGCTTACCGAATGATCGGCTACGGCGGCAACCGGCTCACGGTGCGCGCGATCAAGAGGATGGTCGACGGCGCCCTGGGATCGCATGGCGCGTGGCTGTTTCAGCCCTACGACGACCTGCCGGGCAGCACCGGGCTGGTGGTGGAAACGCTCGAATCGATCCGCGAGACGGCGCTCCTGGCCGTACAGCACGACTGCCAGCTCTGCACGCACGCCATCGGCGATCGCGCCAATCACGAAATTCTTGACTTGTACGACGCGGTTTTTCGCAGTCAGCCCGACAGGCGGGACCGCCGCTGGCGGATCGAACACGCGCAGCACGTCCTGCCTGCCGATTTTCCCAGGTTCGCCGAGCTGGGCGTGATCGCTTCCATGCAGGGAAATCACGCCACGTCGGACGGCCCGTTCGTCGTGTCGCGCCTGGGAAAGGAGCGCGGCGCCGTGGAATCGTATGCCTGGAGGAGCTTGCTCGATCACAAGGCGGTCGTCATCAACGGCACCGATGTGCCTGTCGAAGACGTGAATCCGATCCTCAGCTTCCATGCTTCGGTCACGCGCCGCATGAAGAACGGCAAACAGTTCTTTCCCGAACAATGCATGACCCGCGCCGAAGCGCTGCGCAGCTACACCCTCGATGCAGCTTACGCGGCGTTCGAAGACGACCTGAAAGGCACGCTCTCGGTCGGCAAGTTGGCCGACGTCGTCGTGCTGTCGAAAGACATCCTCACGATCCCTGACGACGAAATCCCCAACGCCCGCGTGGACTTCACGATTGTCGGCGGCCGCGTCGTCTACGCGCGGCAGTAGGTCGGGCTTTCCAGCCTGGGCACCAAGTTTGGCTCCGGACATCGAGCTACTTGCCTGCAGGTCACGAATTCCGCCTGGTGCCGATTGCTGTCAGGCTGGAAAGCCTGACCTACAGTTAGCGAACGACGGTGCTGCGCCACACCTGTGCGGCCGATGGCGCGGGCACGAACAGCGAGCTTCGTTCTGCGATTCGAGTACCCGAAGCGCTGCTGCCCGAACGCGGCATGATCGACGCGCTCCGCGGAGTGATCGGGGTCACCGGCGCATCGGCGAGGCGCGCCGCGGGTGAGATTCCAATCGGCGACCCGGCAACCGGCGTCGGCGTGATTCGTGACGCCACCGGGGTCGGGTAACTGCCCGCGGCGATCGAGCTGCCCGAATAGACCGGTGGCAGAATCGCCGAGGTATACGACGACGAAGGAAAACTTCCCAAGGTCGTCGGCGTGGTGCAGTCGTTGATGCGGCGCGTCACCTGATACGGGACAGTCCGGCAGGCGGTTCGCGTCTGGTACACGGTCCGGGCGACGGCCTTTGTGGTGAGTCTTGGGACCCAAACCGTCTGGTAGCTGCCCTCGTCGACGGTCACGTTTTCCATCACGGTGACGGGGACCGTTTCAAGCGTCTGTTCGTTGCGGTATTCGGTCGCGACAACGTCGCGCTCCTGGCACGTGGGGCAGGCGTGCTGCACTGCACAGGTGCACATCCCGCACGGCTGCCGGCAGGTCTGGCAACCGCAGCAGTGACGTCCGCCGGCTCGAGATTCACCCTGGATCACGAGCGGCAGGGCCGCCCCGAGCGATAGAATCAACAGGCTGCTGCGGATGAGGTTGTGCATATCGGATTCCTCGCGGAATGATTGGCCGGCCGTGTCGTCCCATGCCGTGGTCTGGAGGCGCATGAGCCCTGCGAAATCCGGGTCAGCGGACTCGTTCTCATTCTTTTATCGGCATAACCAGTAAAGTCGCGTTAATCGGAAAAGTCCCGCGGAGTAGTTTCCTCTGGCATTGATGAACCGGCTTTCAGGTGCTGGCCCGGATCTGGCTGGCCGATCGATGCCAGATGGCGCGCGTCGAGGCCAGCCGCTTGCTCATGTTGCAGACGACGTTGGGCCTGCATGCAGCGAACAGGCAAACTGATCCCGCTGATCGGCCTGCGCCGTTTCTTCCGAATCTCCCAAGCCGCGCACCGGAATTTCCGAACGTGCGCTGTTTCGGGCCGTTTCCGAACGTTCACTGCACTGCGCACAGTCGATATTTCTTCCCAGCGCCCGTGCGTGGCCGACGCATTTACTTCGGCCAACTGTTGCGCACGGACTGCGCATTCGAGACGAACGTATGCGGAAATACGACTGCTGTCGCCCATGGATCGGTGTACTGGTTCTGGGTCTGTCGGTGCTGCCGGGCTGCGCCGCGACCGGAACTTCGGCTCAGCAGGCGCAGGTCGCGCCGGCCGCGAAGACTCCGAGTGGCGTCTCGAACGTCATTGTCGTCCACAGCTCGGCCGGCTACTGGCCCGGCTGCAAAGACTTCGTGGCGAACCTGGCGGTTCGCGGCGCGCCGGCGACCATCATTCACGGCTGGGAAGTCAATCGCACGGCCGATCGAATCGTGGCGGCCCGTGAGGCGGGAACCGAGAACCGTCCGCTTGTGCTGATCGGATACAGCCGCGGCGCCAACGACGCCGTCCGCCTGACCCGTCGCCTGCAGGAGAGCGGCGTGAAGGTGAACAAGCTGGTGCTGATGGAGACGGCTGTCAACCAGAGCATTCCGGCAAACGTCGAGTCGTGTCTGAACATCTATCAGACCTCCGACATGACGGAGTGGCTGCCGGCCTTCCGCGGACTGCCCGTGACGGTCGAGTCGCCCGACACGCAGCTCACGAACTACAATCTGCGGTTTCACGACGAAGGCGTCGCCCGGGCGGACCTGAACCACTTCACCGTGTGCCGCAATTATGCGGTCCTGGGAATGATCTCGGATCAGGTGACCGCGACTCTCGAACCCCGCGCCGAACCGCTGGCAGAAAAATCGCACACGCAACTGGTCGGCGGCCGCTGGTAACGCCGTCCGCCGTGGGGCAGGTTTTCCAACCTGC
>JACQFH010000602.1 GCA_016200145.1 Planctomycetia bacterium
ATCAACTGCTCCTTGGCCTGCGACGACAGGCGGATCTGTTTCACGCTCATGCCGAAACCTCCTGCACCTGGCCAGTCGGGTCCTTGTCCCAGAAGTATCCTTCGGTTGGGACGGTGGCCTTCGTTGCCTCGTCGTAGTTCAGCAGGTAGGCATGGGCCACGAACGGCCGAAGCTGGTCGAAGTAGGTACGTTCGATCTCCGTATCGGTCGAGAGAATTACGACCTGATGGCTGGCGTTCGGAAAGTACCGCTCGACGAGGTGGTTGCGATGCTCGACGTCCAGGCGGGCCATTGGCGTGTCGATGATGGCGGGCAGCGGCCGCGCCGACGCCCGCGACAGGCCCCACAGCACTGAGATCGCGAAAATCTGTTTTTCCCCTTCCGACAGCCGGTCTTTCGATACGCGCCGTCCGTCGTCGTCGACAAGCGTGATCGCAAACGTCTCGGGGTCGATCAGCACTCGCCGCACCAGGGTCTTCTTGCGGAGCAGAAATCGGAACGAATCGGTCACGAATTCGGAAAGCCGGTCGATCTTCCGGCTCGTCGACAAGCGCAGGAACTGCCGCATCGTTTCCTGCGTGCGCTGGAGCAGGCCGGCGACGCGCCCATCTTCTTCCGTCCGAATCTCTTCGTCGACGACTTTCCGCCGCAAGCGCCGCAACACCGTCTCGATTTCACCGTGTTCGCTGCGCAAACCCGCGAGCTGTTTCTCCAGGCGGTCGACCTGCTGTTTCAGCCCGGCCATTTCACCGGCCGCGTCTTTCAATTCCGCGGCCACGCCCCGGATCGACTCTTCGTCGGGCGTCGCTGCCAGGCTGCGCTGCACTTGTTCCAGCGCCCGCCGGCCCGTGTCGAGCTCGGTCAGTAGTTTCGTCGCCGTTTCCAGGCGCTCGGTCAGCCCGCGAGTCGTCAGGTGTTCGAGCAGGTCGCGACCCCCTTCCGACAGCATGAGGCGGCTTTTGGCATCGCCCCCTCCCCGTTTCGCCCGATCCGCTTCCAGCAGGCTCGCGACCAGCTTGATCGTGGCGCCCTTCACCTTCTCTTCCCGCAGCACCTCCAGGATCATCTCATCCCGCGAACCCAGCAGTCGCGCGACAATTTCCGTCTCGCGCGACGCATGTTCGGCCTGGGCCTGCCTGCAAGCGTCTTGGAGCAGATCGGAGACCAGCGCCAGCGGCAAGTCGCCGGCCGAAAGCTCGACCAGCCGTTCTTCGCAGTCACGGATCTGGAAATCCAGCTCGCCCCGGCGGCGTTGCCGTTCTTCGCGCTCGGTCCACAGCTTGCCGCCGACCTTGGCGAACTGTTCCTCGGCACTCTGCAGGCGGCGCGCCGCGGCCTGACGGGTATTTTCGATCGACGCCCGTTCCTGGTGCAGAACTTCGATGTCGGCCTGTTTCGCCGCCAGCTCCGCTTCAAGCCGCTCGGCCTCCGTCAGGTCGGGCGACTTGCGGCTCCGTTTCGCCAATCGGCCTTCGAGGAAACCCGCGTCGGCAATCAGCCGCTCGGCGAGGTCCAGCCCCAGCAGCGACTTGATGGCCACGCCCAGCGCTTCGGAGCTCGTTTCGTCTTCCGCCAGAAATCGGATTTTCTCGGCGTCGAAGAAGCAAAGCTGTGCGACGCCGAAGGGAATCAACTCCTCGACCACTTGGTGCCAGTTGTCCGACAGCCAGCCGTCCGGTTCGCCGTCCTTCGCGACGACAACTCGCTCCTGCGTTCGATTTCCAGACGAAGACCACAACCGGGTCACGTCGTACAGATGTTCCTGGCCCTCGGCGGTGAACGAGAACGAAAGCTCGATCGCCGCCCCTTCGCCGGGAAGGGTCCCGTGATGAATCGACGCGCTCAGAAACTCGTCGTAGGGCCTGTCCCCCCGTTTGGAACACCGCGCCCGATTGCCGTACAGGACGAGCTGAATGGCATCGAGAATTGTCGTCTTCCCGCCGCCGTTGATCCCGCCGAAGAGAATGATCGGCGCCGTCCGATTCCGTTTGCGCGCCGGCGCCAGGTCGAACACCTGTTCGCCCCCATACACCCCAAAGTTGCGCAGAGTCAGTTGCTGCAGGATCACGCGTGCGTCTCACTCCATTCTCTCAAAAAACTTCTCGCCTCTCCCACCGCGGGAGAGGGGCCGGGGGTGAGGGGGCGGTGTCGATCGACAAACGTTGGGATTCGTCATCCGAACTCCCCCTCACCCCTAACCCCTCTCCCGCCAGGGGAGAGGGGAACACGATGCGCGCTCAATTGCCGTTCATCCGGCACGTAAACGCGACTCGTTCGCCATCCTCCATCCTCCATCCTCCATCCTCTATCCTCTATCCTCTATCCTCTATCCTCTATCCTCTATCCTCTATCCTCTATCCTCTATCCTCTATCCTCCCTCCGCCTCCCCCTCCTCAAACAACGACCCCTGACTCAACGTCAGCGACTCCACGTCTTTCTCGATCTCCTCCCGCCGACGCTCCTGTTCCTGGCGAATGGCCAGCGCCTCTTCTTCGCCGCCGTATTGCCCCGCTCGCAATCGGTCCTCCAGCGCTTCATAAATCCCCGCCCGCCGCGACATCCCACGGTACTCCCGCTCGATGTCCAAGAGGCCCGCCTGCAACTGGAACAGCTCTTCGTCGCCCCCGCACGCCTCCTGCAGCATGGCCCAGTCTTCGGAACGCAACAGCCTGTCGTCCGACGCCGCGACCGGGAACGGCGTCCCCACGACCTCCTCGTAGACGGCCGGCAGCCGGTCGTCGAACTCGTGCTTCTCGTACAGCCAGATCCGGCGAATCTCGTGCAACTCTGGCATCGAGATCAGCTCCAGATCGCCAAACTCCGCCGGGCCCAGCCGGCGCGCTTCGCATTGGGCGCTCAGCACGCGCCGCAGCCAGTGTTCTCGAAACTCTTTCGTGTACGGACCCCGCACGAGCCCGTCGTGAAACAGTTGCACGCGGCCGCTCATCCGCCGGTAATCGCGCCGCTCGGGCTCTTTCGCAAAATCGCCCAGGTCGTTGCGGATGTCGAGCAGCGGCGTCATCCACACCTTTTCGTCGTCGTTCTTGATCATCGCCTCCATCGAGCGGTCTTTGTCGACGACCGTGCAGACCCAGCACCCGAACCGGCTGTTGCCGCAACTGGGGGTCGTCGTATCGACCACCAGCGGGCACTCGCCGTCGGCCGAGGCCCCCTGATACATCCCCAGCAGCGACTTGTTCGTGTGCCCCCACGGGTTCTTGACCTGCATCAGGAACAGCCATACGTCGTCGTTGGTCCAGTCTTCGATCGGCGTGTAGACGAGCGAATTCGGCAGGTTCTTGTTGGGAGTCAACCGCTCGCGAACCCGGTTCTTTTCGAGCTTCGCCATCCCCACGGCCCGGCGCTGGCTCTCGGCCTTGCGCGTCCCCAGCACGAGAATCGCTTCGCCGCAGTCGCGCACCACGCTGCGGATGAACGCGTTCGACGGATTGATCTTCATCCGGCTGGTACACCAGCGAAACAGTTTCCGGGGCGCGGGGTAGCCCTTCCCGATCAGGTTCACCCAGAACGTGTCTTTGACGTCTGGCGTCAGCTTGTGCGGCGTGATCGGCATCCCCTGCTCGGCGGCCGCCGCTTCCATCTTCTTGTGAGATGCCGTCACCCACGCCGCCACGACCGGCTGCTCGACCAGCGTGTCGGTCGAGATGACGTGGATGCGCTTCGTCCGCTTCTCGGCGGGCAGGTCCCGCAGGGCCAGCCAGATCAACTGCAACACGGCGCTCGAATCTTTCCCGCCGCTGTAGCCGATCACCCATGGGATTTCGTCCCACTGGTACAGCTCGCGAATCTCGTCGCACACGGCCTGCACCGTTTTGGCGAGGCCCAGCGCCGCGAACGCGGAGTCCTTATTGCTGGCCTGAACTTTTCTGTCAGCCGGCACCGCACCTGAAGAATCGGTCGTCAGCACGGGTGATTTGTTTGCCATATCAGTTCCAGGATGTTGAAAACGGAAAGGATGACAGGAATATGTGGACAGGAAAATCGTCGTTCGACCGTCGTTTGCCGAGTTGCAAACGCAGGCTGTGAATTAATTCTCCTGTCCTCAATTTTCCTGTCATTTCTTTTTTCGGAATCGGGATTCAAGGGTCTGCTCGTCAGCCGTCAGCGACAATCCCAGGTGCCGCTTGATCAGATTTCCCGTCAACATGACGTTCACGCTTCGTTTGGAGAGCCGCCCGGCGTTCATGGCCCGGCCTTCCCACATCCCTGAGCTGGCCCGCGACCAGTCCAGCGAATCGAGTTTCTTGAGCCGCCCCTTCCAGTCGCTGCGGTGCTGCGACAGCAGCGCATTTCCCACTCGCGCCAGCGCGGCCAGCGCCAGCGTGTGGGCGTGGATAAAATCGCGCCGCAGATCGGCCGCGCTCACCCGGCGATCCTTGGCGTGCAGCCAGTCGGGAATGTGCCGCGAGACTTCGATCCAGTATTCGACCGCCAGGTTCGCCTGCTCTTCCCGCGATTTCAGCTCCAGGCCCGAAAGCAAGGCGTGCGTGGCGTTGTGAATGCCGCTCAAGGTAAACAGCTTGATCGAGCGGTTCGAGATCGTGCTGCGTTCCGTTTCGGTGAGGCCGTTGAAAACCGGGACACGCTCGGTGACCTCCTTCGCCAGGTTTGCCCCTTCGTCTCGGTGATCGTACAAGAGCCCCAGCGACGGAGTTGGCCGGATTGCGTGCCGGTTCAGGTCGGCGAACATCTGCTGGCACCGCTTGAGCCCCACGTCCAGAAAGAACACGACGGCGATCGTTTCGTCCCCCAGGTCGGGGTTTTCGTGCAGGGCCGATTCGATCGCCGCCCGGCGATGCTGGCCGTCGTTGATGACGAACCGCGCCGTCATCGGGACGCGCAGGCTGCCGATGCTGCGTTCGCTGCTCGTTTCCCCCAGGGCCTCAAACTGCACTTTGCCGTCGATCGAGGCCGTGAGGGCCGAAAACGTGTAATCCTTTGGGTTGGCGACAATGTAGCGGGCCATCTCGGGAACGCGCTGCTTGTTGAGCACGCGCTGCGCGCGGAGCTCGGGGCGCAGCTCCTCTTCGTCGAACAGGAAGATCCGCGGAATGAGCCGCAGCGGGCACATCGAGATGTAATGCTCGCGCCCTGCCTGCACGCCACGAATCGACGGAAAAATATATTCAAACCGCCCCGCCACCGTGTTCCCTTTTCTTTAAAAATAGTCGCGCTTCCCGCCCCGCCCTTCCGCTTCGCCCCCTCACGTCCCGCCTCGCCATTCCACTTCTCCCCTCTCCCCTTGCGGGA
>JACQFH010000633.1 GCA_016200145.1 Planctomycetia bacterium
CCCGCGACTGGCCGCTTGGCGTTCCGGCTCGACGGCCTGCTGAATCCGCGGCTTTAGCGTCGACGTCACGAACTCGCGGTCTTCGTCGCTCAATTCCGGGCCCTGGGGGCGACTGGCCACGACGACGATGCTGCTCGACAGCACGTCGTGGGGAAACGCCTTCTTGAAGAGGTCGTCAGCGATTCGTGACGGCGAATTCGCGGGGAGAAACGAGAACTGCCCGTCCCGCGTGACCTGATTCCAGTCGGGGGCCATGAGCCGCAGTATGACGAATGCGATGATCCAGGCAGCCAGGAATCCCCAGCGTCCGCGATCGACAATGTGGGCAATCGTGCGCATCATCGCAACTTTCACAAACTCCATTGTCCGTCGCGTTGACGTCGGCGTTGGCGACCGCCGCGGCCTCCCCGCTGTGTCCTATTCTTTCAGCGACACCGGAATCGCATCAATCTTTGCAGCCAGGATGAAATCGTTTTCCGTCAGTCCATTGACGGCGTGCGTCGAGAGCTCGATGGCGACGCGACGGTAACCGGTCAGGTGCAGGTCGGGATGGTGGTCTTCCCGATTGGCCACCCGTCCCACCTCCTGCAGAAAATCCAGTCCACAGGAAAAGTCCTTCACGTTCCATTCCCGGCGGATCGACTTGCCGTCGCGAGCGAGTTTCCATTCTGGAAGCGATGACAGCAGGCCCTGAACTCGTTGTTTCGAAAGCGGCTCGACGCCTCCTTCGCAGGAGACGCAGTGTTTTTTTCGTAAATCAAGTTCAACGGCAGAGGCGGCCATGACTGACTCCTTTGATTCGTGGGCGGAACAAAGAATCAGCGTACTAGCGGCAATTGACGTGCCGCGGTTCGGAACGTTCAGGCGCTGCCGGCAAAAGCGACTGAAAAAGAAATCAGTCGGCGGTCTGAGATGACTTTCGGCGGCCGTGCGGGCGGGGGCGCGTGATTCCAACTCCGTCAGGCTGGTCGGAGGAAAGCCGGCACAGCGCGAGATCGGAGACGGTTCGATGGCGGCTGGGAACGAAAGATAAGAGACGTGTCGGCGGGATGCCGTCAGGGATTTGATGACGCCTCTATTCGCTTGAGCGTAAATCCGATGCTGGTGTTGGGGCGCTGGCTGTCGGTTTTGAATTCGGTCGGCCGTTCGGCCCGGCCCGATCTCTGTTGACGCAGGTAAAACTTGAGCACGCCCCCCTGCAGCTCATAGATGCCGACATAGGTGGCCGGCTTTCCATCGGGCGCGGTGCCAGTCCAGTCGTAGTGGGAATTCCGCGCATCGAGAGCGAACACGCCCGAGTAGGCGCCGGGTTTTCCGCTCGCGAGACGTTCCAGCACCAGGTTGTCTCCCCGGATTGTGATCCGCAGCTTCTGGCTGTCGACTTCGTCCTGCGTCTGGGTCTTGCCTGATTCTTCGATTGCCACGGCCCCCCACACGCCCTGCAGTGCGCTCATCGCCTGGGCCGACGCTTCGTCCAGCGGCGCCGGCTTGCCGAACTCTCCTGCGTCGAATCGCTTCCAGAATTCCGCGGGGGGCGGGAACGGCTGATTCGTCCGCATCGTGCCGATGCGAACGATGGAATTCATCTGGCGGATTGCGGCGAGCCCACGACTGATATTTGCCGGCGTGAAGAGCATTTCTTCCAGCTTCATGCCGAACAGCGGCGACAGGTCAGAAACGGTCGAGTCCTGGATCATCAGCCATTTCAGCGGCATGCCGCGCAACGGGGAAAGGTCGGTAATGAGCGTTCCCCAGCACCAGAAGACCGATAGGGGCATCCCTTCGATCGGCGACAGGTCGGTCACTGCGGTCCAGCCCATCTTCAGCTCGGTCAGCGGCATTCCCTTGAGCGGCGACAGATCGGCGATCGGCGTGTTGCCGATATCGAGCTTCGTGAGCGGCATCCCCCGCACCGGTTCCAGGCTGGCGATTTCCGTGCCATGACAAACCAGGCCCGCCAGCTTCATTCCCGCGATCGGAGACAAATCAGACAGTTTGCTCTTGCGCCCCACCGTGGCGTTGCAGAACAGTCGCTGCAGGCCGGGAAAGGCCCGAACCGGAGTGATGTTCTTGACGTATTCGGTCGCGAATTGCAGATCGGTCACCACACCCGCTTCAATCTTGTGACCTACGTTGCCGCGAAACCGCGGGTTGAGCTCCCGCAGTTTGGCCGTGACGTCTTTGACCTGCCTGTCGGCGGGGAGCTTGCCAACCTCGGCGATCCATTTCTGCGCCTCGGCCTCGGGCCAGTCCGGCGCCGGCTCGACGATCGGCGTGACGCGGAGATTGCGAAAACGCACAACGCCGGCCCGCGATTGCAGGGCGATCCGCCCTTTCGGCCGCCGCAACGGCGCGAACGAGCCCGGTTGCCGCCAGATTTTCTCCAGATCGAATTGCGATACCTCGACGTTGTTGATGCGGCACGTCAGGATCCGATCCTGAAGGTGAAGCTCGAGCGAATTCCATTCTCCCTCCGCCTTGAGTTCGGCGGGCTGTGCCGGACGCAAGAATCCTCCGTGCGCCGTATTCGTCGGCAGCGACCACACTCCGCCGGTGGGATTTTGCTCCATGCGGCCGACCTGCAGCTCAAAAATCTCCGCATCGTCAGGGGCGGCCAGAATGCCGATGCCGCTGTTGGAATTCGGCCCGGCTTGAAACTCAAGCGTCAATGTGAATTCGTCAAAGTCGCGATCTGTCATGAGCCAGCCCCGGCCCTTTCCATTCGCCGCCACAACGCCGTTCGACGCGTCGATATCCCAGTTGGCCCAATCCCCCTTGACGATCCACCCCGAGAGATTCTTGCCGTTAAACAGAGAAACCCGGCCGTCGGCGTCCGTCGCAGAGTGGTCCTCTGCAGCCTCAGGTTGTTCGGCCTGCGACGGGGTCTTCGATTCGGCAACCGCCTTTTTCGCGTCGGAAATCGGAGTCAGCCTGGCGGTGTCGGGTTCATTCACGCGCAGGAGGAGCGCGCCGTCTGTGGTCCTGAAACCGGCAATGATGCACGCGATCAGGATCAGCGTCGCCAGAGCGCCTCCGGCAATGACGAGAGGCTTCTTGTGCCGGGCGATCCAGTCTCGCGCGGAAAAAGTCGTTGTGAGCCTGACCGGCGCGGCGGGGGCCAGCGCAGCTTCCTTGAGAAAATTTGACAGCCCTTCGTCGGAAATCGAGCGCGGCAACTCGAAAATCCTGGAAGGAATCTGCTGTCCCCGAGTCAGCCGCTCCAGATCGGCGATCACCTCGCTCATCGACTGATAGCGGTCTTCGATTTTCTTGGCGACCATTCTTGCGAAGACGTCGTCGAGCTGTTCGGGCGCGTCGGCGCAGACTGCGCGAATCGACGGAATCGGCTGTTCACGGTGGGCCATCAGTTCCGACATCAGCGAGTCGCCTGAGAACACCGACTTGCCCGTGAGCAGGTAGAACAACGTGCACCCCAGGCTGTAGATGTCGGCCCGGGCATCGGCGGCCTTTCTGTTCACGGCCTGCTCGGGGGCCATGTAGTCGACGGTCCCCATGACCGTTCCGGTATGCGTGAGGTCCGATTGCCCCGGCGCGTCGCCGCCGAACCGGGCCAGCCCCATGTCGAGGATCTTGACGACCCCCGTCTTGTCGAGCAGCAGGTTGGCGGGCTTGATGTCGCGATGCACGATCCCTTCGGCGTGAGCGGCTTCCAATCCGCGGGCCGCCTGCAGGACGTAGTTGATCGCCGCGTGCGCGGGCAGCCGGCCATTCTCTTTAACATGGATCGCGAGGTCGCTCCCTTCGACATACTCCATGACGAGCAGGTGCAGCCCGCCGACATTGTTGGCGTCGAAGGCGGTGACGATGTTCGGGTGATTGAGCCGGGCGGCCGCCGTCACCTCGCGCTCGAAGCGGGCCACGATGCCCGGGTTCTTCATCAGGTCGGTCGGCAGCACTTTGATCGCGACAATGCGCTTCATGCGGCGGTGTTCGGCCTTGAAGACCTGCCCCATGCCCCCCTGGCCGATCTTTTCGAGGATCGTGTACTTCCCGAGGACCAGCGCCTTGCCCTTGCCGCGGTTGATTTCTTCAACCTGGAAATTTGTCAGCTTCCTGGTGCGCACGAGCTCGCGCGCCAGCTCTTCGGCGTCCCGCGGGTTAGCCCTCGGCGGAATGAGGTCCCGAATCGTCTCGGAATCGAGGATTCCGCTGCTTTCCAGGTGCTTGACGAACTGTTCAACTGAGACCGGCATCGGCGGCAGCCCGGGGCGAGAAAACCGCGCAGAGAGACTCGTCCGGGCATTTTCAACAAAGCCGCGCGCGATTGCCAGCGAACCGGCAGATCAGGCATTCCAGCCCGAAGGTGAGAACGGACGACGGGGAAATGGCCACGGATGAAACACGGATAAAACTCGGATACGAAGGGTGTGTTCCATCCGTGGGTTCATTCCGGAAGCGGGAACGAAAAACGGGCCGCGGATGAACGCGGATGTGCGACTGCAATTCATTATTAGTTCGGCTGATTCGCGATTCACCGCCGGCTAGTCGCGCAGGGCTCCTTTCCACCACAAGCCGCCCAGGACTGCGCCAATCAGGACGGACATTGCGAACAGATAGATCATCGTCCGCTCGCTATTCGAATCTCCGGCCTTCTCGGACGTCGGCCTCGACGATCACGACGCGACTGGGATCGAGCTTCTTGAACAGTTCAATTGCCGACCGGGCTGTCATCCATGCCAGATCAGAGTCAATTGTGGTGCGTCGATTGCGCGAAAGAATTTCGACGACGCGGTATCTCATCTCAATCGCGGGCGCCATGGTCCTCTCCTTCATTCGGGGCAGAGTGCCACGATTCGAACATTTCAATTATTCGCGATGTCCGGTGCGGAGGGACTCGGGGAATGAAGCAGTTCGGCCATAGGATCGCCCCTGATGTTCGCAAAAAAACGAGCATATTTGGCAAAACGTGGGGAAAACGATCTGCCTTGGAACATGGGTGAACGCCGATTGTGGCTGGAAAGTCTGACGCCAGGGCGACTGGCAGGTTGGAAAACCTGCCCTACGGGTGATCCTGTGGTAGAATTCGCGGTTTGTCGGACCTAAGCACTCGGCTTGTTCCTCGAAGTTTCAGGAGAGACGACCGTGCAGGGTTTGAAACAGCGCCGCGCAGAATTCGAAGGGGAATTCAACGGCAATCGCTTCAAGGGGGTCACGGTCGTCAATAACGACAAGGGGTGGCGCAAATTCGGCGACATGGCGGCGGACCTCGACGCGGGCGCCCTGGCCAACGAGAAGCGGGGCATCTACCTGCAGGTGATTCCCTTGACGATCGTTCCCATCAAAGGCGACGGGTTCAAGGCCGAGTCGGCCGGCGACGAGAAAATCGGCGACAAGGATGCCGTCGTGCTCAAAGTCACATGCCCCGACGGAAAAGACTTCAAGCTTTCGTTCGACAAAGCCAGCGGTCTGCCGGTCAGGCTTGTGGCGCGTGTCCTGGGGTTTCAGGGTCAGGAATTCACGCAGGAAACGACTCTGAGCGATTACCAGGAAGCTGACGGCATCAAGCGTGCCGGCAAGATCGAGGTCAAGCGCGACGGTCAGACGTTTCTGACACAGCAGGTCGTTTCGTTCAAGGTGCTCGATCAGGTCGACGCCAAGACCTTCGACCAGCCCGAGTAACATCCGCAGTGGGATGACTTCGCCCTATGTCACAACCCCTCTGCGATTGGCCGGCAGACGAATCGCCGCGTGAGCCTCGCCCGGTACGACGGCCCTCGCGAAAAAATCGGTTCGTCATCGGCCTGGCCGTGGTTTGCGTGCTGTTCGCGGCGATCGCGGCCTGGAAATTCGCGACCATCTCGCGTTCGCGACTGGGCGGCACGGCGGTATGCGAGCGAATGATGACCGACGGAACCGTGCTGGTGCTCGAACACGTCGCCTCCAGCCAGCCGTACGAGATGACGATCACACCGCCGGGCGGTTCGATGGTCGCGTCGTGGATGTCGGGCCGATCGTCGGCGAACCAGCAGCGGATCGGAGTCTATCCGAACGACAGCGCCGTCGTGTTGTGGCTCACCCGCTGGCAGCCCGGGCAGCCCGATTCGCTCGACTTCGACTGGTGGCTGACGAGCGTCGTGACTGATGCGCATGGCGAAGAAATTCCGGACGGCTACGAGCAATCGCACCTCGTCGCCGCGGCCGGAGGGCTGTTCTCGCGCGGAGAGCAGCGGCCGTGGGCGCCGCTCCCCCGCGCGCGGAACGACGTCATCATCGCGACCACGCAGTTTCCTGCGCTGCGACAGGCAGCCGGGTTGCGCAAAGTCAGAGTCTATGACCGCAGCGGCGCGCAGGTTGCCGAGCTGCTGGTCCCTTTCCCTGATACGAGCTCCGCGGCGCGCTGGTCAGCCGATCCGTTGCCCGCAACGAAGTCTGCCGACGACGTGCTGGTGACGATTGCCGGCGTGAAATTCATCGAGCGGACGTCGCCGGCGAATTCACCAGTGAAGCTGGCGCACCGCAGGCCTCACTGGTCGGTCGTGCCGGAGTTTCAGTTAGAGCGCAACGGTGCGCCCGCGCCGGAGTGGAAGTTGGAGTCGGTCCGAATGACCGACGCGCTGGGGAACTTGCAGTGGGGGGGCGATTGCAGCTTGAGCGTTCACGAGCCCGCCTGGAAGCTGGAACTGACCCTCGCACGCGACGCGGCCGCCGCGTTCGCCGCAGACGAACAGTGGGAGTCGCCGCTCGTTCCACTGCCCGCGGCAAATACATCTCGGCCGGTGGACCAGGGGGTGACAATCCAGCGGGTGGATGTGTCGCTGGTCGCCTTGGGGAGTGGCGCCACGC
>JACQFH010000634.1 GCA_016200145.1 Planctomycetia bacterium
CCGCTGGGAGCGATCCTGGGCTTTGCCGACATTCTCCGCCGGGGCGTCGGTTCGGAACGGGCCCGCGCCGGGTATCTCGATACGATTCGCACGAGCGGCCAGCACCTGCTGACGCTGATCAACGATATCCTTGATCTCTCGAAGATCGAAGCCGGCAGGATGGAATGCGAACGGACGCGTTGTTCCCCCCACGAAATTCTTGCCGAAGTCGCGTCGCTGCTGCGAGTGCGCGCCCACGAAAAAGGACTGCGGCTGGATTGCGAATGGACGACGCCGGTCCCCGAGACGATCGTGACCGACCCCGCCCGGCTGCGCCAGTTGCTGATGAACCTGGCGACCAACGCCATCAAGTTCACCGAAGACGGGCATGTCACGATACGGGCCGCCGTTTATCCGGACCGGCCCGAACCGCGATTCGTGTGCGAAATCGAAGACACCGGCATCGGCATTCAAGCCGAACATCTCGACCGGATCTTTCTGCCGTTCGACCAGGCCGACAACTCCATCACGCGCAAGTTCGGCGGCACCGGCCTGGGGCTGGCCATTTCCCGCCGCATCGCCGAAGAGCTGGGCGGGACGATCACCGTGGAGAGCGAACCGGGCGTCGGCAGCACCTTCCGCACCACGCTGGCAACGGGGTCGCTGGATTCGGTGCCGATGCTCGACAGGCTGTTCTGCGACGCGCTGCAATCGACGTCGCGCGTGGCGCCACAGGAATTGCCGCAGAATGCCTTGCCGCCGATCCGCGTGCTGCTGGTCGAAGACGGGCAGACGAACCGCGAGCTCATTTCGCTGGTGCTGACCGAGGCGGGCGCTGACGTGGATTGCGCCGAGAATGGCAAGGTCGGCGTCGAGAAGGCCGGCCGCGACGCCTTCGACCTGATCCTGATGGACATGCAGATGCCCGTGATGGACGGCTACACCGCGACGCGCACGCTGCGGTCGCAGGGTTGCACGGTCCCGATCGTGGCGCTCACGGCCCACGCCATGCGCGGCGATCGGGAAAAATGCCTGGCGGCGGGATGCAGCGGGTATCTGTCGAAACCCGTGCAGATCGACCGGATGATCGACGCCATTCGCGAAGCCGTCGGCGGTTCGCCGGAGTTCAAGCGCCCCGCGGGAGACGTATCCAGGCCGAACGGCGTTCCGCTTGCCGCGCCAGCGGCGGGGCCGATCGTTTCGACGCTGCCGATTCAGCTTCCGAAGTTTCGGCGGATCGTCGACGAATTTGCCGGTAAGTTGGACGAGCGGCTGTGCGAGATGGAGGCCGCCAGAGAGGCCGGCAACTGGGACGAGCTGGCGCGCCTCGCTCACTGGCTGAAGGGCGCGGGGGGCACGGTAGGTTTCGACTGCCTGACCGAGCCGGCCCAAAGGCTTGAGCTGTCCGCGAAACAAAGGAGTCCGGAGGTCGCGGCACGGTCGCTTGCGGAGTTGCGCGAGCTGGCTGACCGCATCGCCCCAATTGCCGTTTGACGTTCACCGCCGAATTCACGAGGAAACTCAAGATATGCCTGCCCTGGACGCCTGCCACTCTCAAACCGAACCAGCGATTGCGCGCGGCGCTGCGGCCGCCGCCGGTCCGCGCCGCGAAAAGAACATCAAGCAGGCGCGGATCCTGATCGTCGACGACGAGACGCTCACCAGCGACGTGGTCCAGGGCTACCTTGAAATGGAGGGCTACCGGAACATCCGCTCGACCGGGCATGCCATCCATGCGCTGCCCCTGATCGGCGAGTTTTCGCCCGACCTCGTGCTGCTCGACATCCACATGCCCGAAATGAACGGCCTGGAAATCCTGAAGGCCATTCGCGCCGACCGCAGCATCTCGACCATTCCCGTCGTCATCCTGACCGCCAGCTCGACGAACGACACAAAGCTCGAGGCGCTGCACTGCGGCGCGACCGATCTGCTTTCGAAGCCGGTCCATCAGGGAGAGCTGCTGGCGCGAATTCGCAACGTCCTGGCCGTGAAAGAGTATCAGGACCGTCTCTGTCGCCACTCGGAAGAACTGGAAGAGGCCGTATTGAAACGCACGGCCGACCTGGAAGCTTCGCGCCTGGAACTGATTCATTGCCTGGCCCGCGCCGCCGAGTTTCGCGACGACGACACCGGCCGCCACATCATCCGCGTCGGGCGCTACGCGCGGATCATCGGGGAGCAGCTCGGGATGTCGAAGGCACAGCTCGACGTGCTCGAACCGGCGGCCCAGTTGCACGACGTGGGCAAGATCGGAATTTCCGACGCGATCCTGTTGAAGCCTGGCCGCCTCACTCCGGAAGAATACGAATGCATGCAGCGGCACTGCGGCTTCGGAAAGAAGATCATCGATTGTCTCCCCGCACGCGAGGCCGAGCTGGTTCGCAGGCACGCCGAGCTGGGAGCGAAGATCATGGACGTCGGACGTTCGCCCATTCTGCAGATGGCGATGCGGATCGCACTGACGCACCACGAACGCTGGGACGGAACCGGCTATCCGCTGGGGCTGGCCGGCGAAGACATTCCGCTCGAAGGCCGGATCACCGCGGTCGCCGACGTATTCGACGCCCTCAGCTCGAAGCGCTCGTACAAGCCGGCCTTTCCTTTGGAAAAGTGCTTTCAAATTCTCGACGAGGGGCGGGGCAGTCAGTTCGATCGGGCGATGATCGACGCCTTCACCGCTCGGCGGAGCGAAATCGTCCGCACGCAGATCGAGTTGGCCGACACCGACTGATGGACGGCGTCTTGTGTTCCCGCAGTGCAAAAGTGCCCCGGCCGCTTTTTCGGCGGCCGGGGCACTGCACATGCAACTGAAGACGCGACCGACTGACCGCCTACTTCTTCGCCTGAGTTTCGTCGGTCACTTTTTTCTGAACGTCGACGGCGTCCTGTTTGACGGTCTTGGCGATCTTCTCCGAGACCTTCTTCGCCACGAGGCCGCTCGGGTCACACCCTTCAGCCACGTAGACGATCTTGCCACCCTTTTCGATCAGGAAGTTGGCCGGCATCGTCTTCGTTTCGAACACGTTCCAGGCTTCCCCCTTGGAATCGACCGCGTACAGCATGTTCAGCTTTTTCTCTTTGACGTACGTCGCCACCTTCGTATCGGGTTCCTTGAACACGGCAAGTGACGTCAGGCCCGCGTCTTTGTACGCCTCGTGAATGGCCTGGAAGTAGGCCAGCTCTTTGTCGCAGCCCGAGCAGCCGCAGGTCAGCCGTACAAGAACCGGCCCCTTGGCTGTGAGCTTTGCCAGGTCGATTTCTTTTCCCGCAGCATCCTGAATCTTGAATTCGGGGGCCTGTGTGCCGACGTCGACTTTCTTCACGGCCTTGGCTTCTTTCTTGGAATCAGCCTTCGCAGCGGCGGGTGCTTCGTCCGCGAACGCCGCAGCCGAAACGAACGATAATGCCGACGCAAACGCGAGCAACCGAATCATGTGCGAACTCCTCGAATGGGGATACAGGCACAGGGTACGAGACGATCTGTTCGTCAAAGTATAAACAACCGCTTGCGCGAACGCCAGCCGCCGTGGGGCAGGTTTTCAACCTGCCGGTCTAAAAAATCGTTTAACCGCGACCCGCCAGGGGAGCGCGTTTCGCAGGCTGTTGTAGGAGGCACGGATCAATTTGTTGTTCGTTTGAAAAAAACCACGGGCTCGTTCTTGACAATCGCGGGGTAGCCGTCTACTGTACTAGTTGCATAGTACACTAGGAGCTGGCGATGTTCTTCCGCATCGAGACGTCTAATGGCCTGGCGATTTACGAGCAGATCGTGCGGCAGGTGAAATTCGCCGTCGCCGGAGAGGCCCTCAAGACCGGTGACCTCGTCCCTTCCGTCCGTGAGCTGTCGCGGGACCTGGCCGTGAACCCGAATACCGTGGCCCGCGCCTATCGCGAGCTGCAGGGGGAAGGCATTCTGGCCCCCGTCCGTGGCACCGGGCTGGAAGTCACCACCCAGGCCGAGAAACGCTGCACCGCCGAGCGGGTCCACCTGATCCGCGAGCGCTTGCGCTCTGTTCTGCAGGAAGCCCGCCGCAGCCGGCTCGATCTCGCCGAAATCCGCGCGCTTCTCGATGAAGAACTCGCGCGGCTCGAAAAGAAAGTGAAGGCGCCATGACCTGTGCGATCCGTCTCAACAATCTTACGAAGTCCTTCCGTGGCCTGTTGGCGCTGAATCAAGTTTCCCTGGAAGTTCCGCCGGGCGTCGTTGTGGCGCTTCTGGGGGAAAATGGGGCCGGCAAAACGACCACGCTGAAGATCCTGCTGGGGTTGCTCGAGCCCGATTCGGGCGAGGCGCAGGTCCTGTGGCTCGACTCGCGCACGCAGGGGGACGAAATCCGCCGGCGCGTCGGGTATGTCCCCGAACGCCCGACGCTCTACGAATGGATGACGGTCGCCGAGCACGGCTGGTTCGCCGCGGGCTTTTATCCCAGCGGCTACCTGGCGCGGTACCGCGACCTGGTCAAGGAATTTGAATTGCCGGCCGACCGCCGCATCAAGGAATTGTCGAAAGGAATGCGCGCCAAAGTCGCGCTCGCGCTGGGGATGGCCCACGAGCCGCAGCTACTGATCCTCGACGAGCCGACGTCGGGGCTCGACCCGCTGGTGCGGCGCGAATTTCTTGAAAGCATGGTCGATGTGGCAGCCGCCGGGCGGACAGTCCTCTTGTCGAGCCATCAGATCGGCGAAGTCGAGCGGGTGGCCGACCTGGTCGCCATCATCAAGAAAGGAAATCTGCTGGCGATCGAGAAGCTGGACGACCTGAAGACCCAGACGCGCGAGTTGACGCTGACCCTCAACAACGGCGCGCCGTACCTGTCTGACGTGCCCGGCCAGGTGATCTGCGGACGCGTGCACGAGCGTCAATGGCGGTTGCTGGTGCGGCACCTGGACGAAAGCCGGCTGGAATCATTTCGCTCGCTGGCACAGGTCCGCGACCTCGATATCCGCGCCCCGAGCCTCGAAGAAATCTTCGTGGCTTACATGCAGGCGGACGAAGAGCCGCGGCGGGAGAAGGCACCATGACGTTTGCCGACCCGATGTTCACTCGGATGTTCTGGAAAGAATACCGCGAGCAGCGGAGCTACTGGCTGTCGATCGCCGGGGCCGCCTTGGGGCTGATGTTGCTGATGCTGTGGCTGCCGGAACCGGGTGTCGTGCGGAACGAAGCTCCGTGGGGGATCGCCCTGTTCCTGCCGGTCTTTTTTGCGCTCGGGTCTTCAGCCATGGCGTTCGCGTCGGAGCACGAGGCAGGGACCACCGACCTGCTGCGGAGCATGGCGGCGCGTACGGGCAGTGTGTTTTTCGCCAAGATCGCGTTGAGTGTCCTTGGTACCGTCGGCATGTGGACGTTCCTGCTTGCGGTTGCCCGTTTGGCCACTGGAACACACGAGCCGCGCGGGTTCAACGACCAATCATTTGCCGAACAATTCGTCGGGGGCGTGGCGTTTACGTTGCAATTGGCCGCCTGGGGCTTTCTGTTCTCACTGTTGTGCCGCAAAGTTCTGACGGCGGTCTTCCTGGCTGCCCTCGTTTCGTTGTGCTGCGCGCTTCCCGTTCAGACGTTGCTCGTCGAGTCGGGATTGCAGCGACATATGTATCTGCATTCGGCACCGGCGATTCCCCTGCTGCTGATCGCCTGGCTGCTGACAGCGCGGATGATGTCCGTGCGGTCGCTCGGCCTTGCGCTGCCGTTCGAGCCGAAACGGGCCGCGTTCCCCAGGACCCCCGCAGCCGAGACTGCGCTCGATCGTCTGGCGGCTGGTCGTGAAATTGCGCCCCCCTGGCGGCGGTTAATGGCGCGACTGGCCTGGCTCGAATTCCGGCAGGCCGCGAGTCTCGGCCATGGTCTGTGGATCGCGGCGCTGTTTGTCCTGGTGTTTTTACCGATTGGCAGTGCGCCGGCCCCCGATCCGGGCCGCGCCATGTTTGGCGCCGTGCTCGTGGCGTTTCTGATCGGGATCTGGTCGTTTCAGACAGAAGGGGCGCGGCGCACGCGATTTATTGCCGAACGCGGGCTTCCGCCGCAGGCGGTCTGGCTGAGCAAGCAACTTGTGTGGGGGCTTGTCGCCCTGGCGATCGCCGTTCCTTTCGTCGTGGCGGTTGGAATCACCAACGTCCGCGACATCGCCATGTATCGGCTGACCGGGTCGTCGATTTTTCACTCCGACGTGCCGGGCGCGAGCGCCGTCGAATTCGCCGCGATGCTGGCGTGCCTGGCTTACGGGGCAGGGCAGTTCGCGTCGATGCTGCTGGCCCGCGCCATGATTGCCGCGTTCTTCGGGTTCCTGTTACTTTGGGTCCTGGGTTTGTGGACCTGGCTCATGATAGAGCTGCAGATTCCGCCGGCTCTGTCGACATGGCCCGTGGTCTTCATTCTGCTGGCGACGACGCTGGGCTGGTCGCGGCGCTGGCTGCTCGAATCTGCGTCGCTGCGGTCGTGGGTGCGTCTGGCGGCGGCCCTGTCGGCGTCGGTGGCCGCCGTGTGGGGAAGCGTCGGCATGTTTCGCGTGTGGGAAGTTCCGCAGCCGGCGTTCGTCATCGAATCGGCGCGGCTGCGCGAATCGTCGCTTCGGCCAGATTCGACGGAAGAGATCACGACGGCAAACCTGTACCGCAAGTCCGCCGCCCTTCTCTGGTTTGAGGGCAATCCGATGCAGGCAGCGGTTGCGGGCTGGGAACATGTCAATGACAGGGAACGTGAATGGCTCGACAGGAATCGAGACGCCCTGGCGATTTGCCTCGACGCAACCGAGCGCCCGGCGGCTGCGCTGCACGACCTGTCTCAGCCATTCGCCAAGCGAGACCTTGACGCCAATGGATCGTCCCGATTCATTTGGTTTGCCGAGCTGATTCTCCTGTCGGCTCGCGAGCTGGAATCGCAGGGAAAGCTTGACGAAGCGCTCGATCGCTACGTCGCCGTGCTGCGGTTGGCCCGCCACGTCGCCAGCCGCGGCGCAATCGGGGATTGGTCGGGAGGGGCGATCATCGAAGAACGGGTTGCCCAATGGATTCGCGCATGGACGAATCATCCTGATCAGACGAGCGACCGGATTGCAGCGGCTGCCCGGCGAATCGAGATCGAAACCCGCGCGTTCCCGTCGTTGCGGGACGCAGTCGTGGCCCAGCAGCGCCTGCTGCGGTACCAACTGCTGACAGAGCATTCCGACTCGGCACCGCTGACCGGTGCGTTGAATGACCCGAAATCGCGCACGATGACGAAAATCATCGAGCGGTTCTGCCCCTGGGAACCCGCGCGGGCCGATCGAGCGCTCAACTTGTACGAAGCCTCTCAACTTTACTGTGTCGACGTGCTCGAACAGGCCCTGGCCATGCCCGGCCGCGACATGCGACAACTTGCGGAAATTACTGCGGCCGTACCGGCGCCCCGCGGGATGAATCCGGAATTGGTCAGGCGAATGCAACTGCCGCACACGGGCATTGATTTCGGGGCGGGAGAGTTCTTCAATCCCGGAATCTCCGGAGTCCCGCGCGGAGTGCGGATTCCCTGGAACTGGCTCGCAACGACAGTTGAAGTGGCCGGGGCCTTGCCTCCGGACCATGCCTGGATCTGGCAGCCGCGCCAGCGACAGGAACTGACACGCAGGATCATGATCTTGCGCCTGAAGCTGGCGGCTTTTAAGAAGGCTCAGGATAAATATCCCGATCAGATCGAATGGCCCGGATTCGGGATCGACGCCATCGATCCGTACACCGGCGCGTCATTCGGCTATCGCCCCGAGGGCTTTCGCACGGCCGTGCGAGTCGTGAACGGCCTGACGCATCGTGAAGAACGACTCGACGCCGGCACCCCCATCATCTGGAGCGCCGGGCCCGCCAACGCGCGAGTGTTCACGGCCATCCCCACTGAAGAGATTGGGCCTGAACAACTGCCTGACCAGACTGTCCCAGCACGCACCAGCGTGAGTTCAGACACTTCGCCGCTGGCATTTCCATTGCCGTGAGTCGACCCATCCGTGTTCAATCGGTGTTTCATCCGTGGCTACCTCAACCGTTTGAAACACAATTTGAACCCACGGATGGCGTGGCAATCCCACGGATGAAGATCACGAGCAGGTCAGAGACCTGCTCCACGACTAGGGCTTCCTCATATCCAGGCACACGATTTCCCGTTCGTCGCGCAGGTACAGTAATCCTCCGGCGAGGGCCGGGGCCTGGCGTATTTTTCCGGCGACGGCGGCCCGGCCCAACTCGTCGTACTTCTGCGGATTGGCTTTCACGACGACCAGGTTCCCGTCGATTGTCGGCACGAACAGTTTGCCGTCGGCGGCGATCGGGTTTCCCTTGCCGAAGCGCACCTGCTGCCATTGCCGTTTTCCGGTCGCCGCTTCGACGCAGGTCAGGTGCGAAACCGGTCCTGCACCGCCGACGTTGTCGATCCCATACAAATAACCGTCGAGCAGAATCGACGTCTGCCATTCGTTCCGCAGGACGCTCGATGGACCGAGCGACTCCCACGCCGGGGTGGACTGCATCAGCCTCTCGGCGGGGTTCGACGTGATCTTCAGCAGGACGGAACCGTGATTCTCGCCGGACGAAAGCAGCACGCCGCCCCCCGCAGCGACCGGCGTGGCGATATTGCAGTTGAAATCGGTGACGTACGGATAGTGCCAGAACAAATTGCCGCGGGCCGGATCGACGCCCATCGCGCCGGCGCCGTGAAAGACGACAAGATGATCGCGTCCGTTGAGTTTCATAATTGCGGGCGACGAGTAGCCCGCGGGATCATCTTTTCCCGCCTTCCAGGCGACGGCCCCCGTGTTGCGATTGAAGGCCGCCACGGTCGCTTCCGGCGCGCCGACCACGACGACGACGTTCTCGCCTGCGACCAGCGGCGAGCAGGCCATCCCGTACTCGGCAATTTCGCCTCCGAACTCGGCCACGGCGTCTTTCTGCCACAGGATTTTGCCGTCGGCCATGTTGAGCGCCGCCAGGATTCCCTCGCCCGTGAACACGAACGCCGTGCCTCCGGCAATTGCCGGTGTGGCCCGCGGGCCGTCTCCCATTTTGTTGCGGTAGGCCGGGGCGAGGTCGCGCTCCCAATTCTTCTGGCCCGTCTTAGCGTCCAGGCAAATCGCCCACTGCCGGCCCGATTTCTGGACGAGCGTCAGCAGCCGGCCGTCACTGATCGCCAGCCCCGACATGCCCTGCCCCCCGGCGACGCGCCAGACCTGCTTCGGTCCTCCGTCCGGCCATTCGGTGAGGAGCCCCGTTTCGCGCGAGACGCCGTTGCGGTCAGGCCCGAGAAACTGTGGCCAGTCGGCGGCGGCCGATTTCGCGCCCGCCGGTTCGTCGGCCCACACGGGTACCGAAATGCCAAGCCCTACGAGCGCCGCAAAACACGCAACTTGCAGAACCGTCAGGCGCGTCGGAAATCTGTGCATGATTTCATCCTGTCGTTGTCTGTTGATCCAATTCTTGCGCGAGCTTGACGCAAGGCGTGTGACATTTCAAGAGAACTTCTATCTTCCATCGTCAATCCTCCGATCCTCAACCCCACTTGTTGTTGACGACCCCCGCCTCCCACCCGTAGCATGGCGGCCGGTCCGATTCGGTTCACCCAGCGAGAGGATGCAGCGCGATGGCGAAGAAACGTGAAAAGAAGAAAAAGAAATTGCCCGGCCGGATCGTCCTGAGGACCGGAGAGGCTCTGGTTGAAGCGGAACCGGCGTGGTCGGCGGCCGAGCCCGAAGTGGTCATCGGCGAACTCGACGGGCCGGTGGGCTACGCCATCGCCAACCTGATCGGCAACCAGACCAAAGGCCACTCGCGCGTGTTTGCTATCCTGAACTGCGACGTGCAGGTCCGCCCCGTCACCCTGATGGTCAGCAAGGTCACGGTGACCAGCACGAAGTACACGAACATCCTGATGGGGACGGTTCAGGCGGCGATCGCCAACGGAGTGCTGGATGCCGTGCGGGCGGGGGACATTCCGCGGAAGAAAGTCGACGAATTGGGGATTATCATCTCGGTCTGGCTCGACCCCAGTGTGGTGGACGAGAAGATCGACTTCAACATCCTGTTCGAGACGAACCGCGCCGCGACCGCCAAAGCGATCCACAAAGCCATGCACTATGAGCCGGGGATCGACTGGCTGCTCGAAAACCAGACCAAGATCACGCACTGCTTCCATCAGATGGCGCTCGATGGAGGTTGATGGCTGACGCTTGGTCGTTTAACCGCGACCCGCAGGGGAGCGCGTATCGAACGTCTCTGATCGCTGATGCTGATTATCCTGCTCCGCACGAATCCATGCGTTGCCGCTTGGCCTGCGATACGCGCTCCGACCACCGCTATCCGCGGTGGTGCCCGGGTCGCGGTTAAACGATTGGCTTACGTTCGCTCATGATTTGGATGGCTAGGTGCGTCTTCCCGGACGCGCCCCAGCTTGACGAAATGAGACGCCATGTCTTAAATGGATTGGAGGGTGTCAAGGCTGCAATCCGGGAGGTTCGTCACATGCGTTCGTTCATCATGCTGCTGCTGGCGGCCGGGACTGTCTGCGCCGGAGAAGAAGTTCCCAAGAATTCAAAGCCTGAGACGAAGAAAGCCGAGACGAAGAAGACGGCCGAAACGCCTAGCGCGATTGAGGACTTCAAAGTCGACGCTGGCCAATACGTCATCCGCCTTGCCGCCCGGCCGAAAGACGCACTCAAATTGCATCCGAAACCCCTCCTGCACTGGGGGAACCCGGCCCGCACGGGTGAAGACGGCGCCGTTTTCGTGTGGATGCTCGACGGTCGCCCCGAGGTGATCGGCAGTGTTTTCACATACCGCTTAGGGAATGTCATTCACCGCAAACACGAATTCCATTCGCTCGCCGCGGGACCGCTGACGGCGGAATTCGAGGGGAAACGGGTGTGGGCGCCGGCAGTTGCAGGCGTCAAGTTTCAGCCGCTGGAGGGGGCCGCGGAGCCCGCCGACTCGCCGCGACAGAGGCTGTCGCAGATGAAAGCGCTGGCCCGTGAATTCTCGGCACGGATGATCGACCAGCAGGACGGGAAGGACGTGCGGTCCGACCTGCGCCTCCAGAGCCAGCCTCTGATCCGCTACGAGCCAACGAATCAGGCGACGTTCGACGGGGCATTGTTCTCTTTCGCGCTGGGGACCGACCCGGAGGTAATCCTGCTCCTCGAAGCCCGTACTGACAAGGGAAAGATGGCCTGGCACTACGCATTCGCGCGGTATCACTACATCGACCTGACAGCATTCCACAAAGACAAGGAAGTCTGGCACGTCGCGACGCTGCCTGCCGAAATCAGCAATCTCGACATCGGCACGCCGAAATTCCAGGACAGCGTCTACACGACGTACCACATCAAGAGGACGCTGGTTGAAGAATAGGCGCACGTTCAACGGTTGAGTTCCGTCGCGGGCAGTGCGGCGACCGATCGCTTTTCGCGACGCTGGCGGAAATATGCCGCAAGCAACAGCCCGGAAATTACGATTCCCGACCCGCACCAGACGTAGCAGCCGATCAACGGGCCCCAGCCGGAACCGCGATCGAAAAGGTGGACCACGACCGTGCACGTCAAACCACACAGGCCGCCAATTGTGGCAAGATACGCGGCGATGCGAAACCGGCGGAACAGTGTGGCGGCGTACGCCAGCACGATCAGGTGATTGGCCGACGCGCCGGCCCCACACCACAGCAGGAAAGGCAACTGATCGGAATCCGTAGGCGCGCCGCGACCTGTCATACTCCCAAACGCTTTCAGATTCGCCTCGAGCACAGAGACTTCCGCGTAGTAAGCACAGGCCCACCCGGGCAGCGGCGTGCCATCGTCTCCGAAGATGCGGACCGAAACCGACGGGAGCGCAAACGAGAGCGCGAAACCTGCCATGGCAGCATGGATCTGAACTGTTCGCGCTGACATTCGATTGGCCATCATCCATTCCCGATCAGGCCGAAGGACACTACTTATGATCCACAGGAGCCGATCTTATTCCAGATTCGATCGGACAGCTTCGTTGGACTTGTTGACAGTCCCCGCGGCGGCGACAATGAGAGAGATTTTCATCCAGAGGGATAGGGGCCCGGGACCGCATGCATCGACTGAAGGATAATCGACGGGCGATCGGCTCTGCACGCCTTGCGATGATGGGGACGGTCGTTCTTCTGATCGTCGCGCTCGGTTGGTGCGAGGTCATTGGCATTCGCGCCGACGAAACCGCCGGCACTGATGCCGCTAAGATCCCGCAGTTCGAAAAAGACGTCCATCCGCTCCTGAAGACGTATTGCTGGCGGTGCCACGGGGGAGAAGGGTACGCGGCGGAGCTCGACCTGCGTTCGCTGCCGCTGATCCTCAAAGGGGGCAAGAATGGCAAGATTCTCGAGCCCAGTTCCGCCGAAAAGAGCCTGCTTTACAAAAAGCTGGCCGCGAAGGAGATGCCCCCCGGCAACGCGCTCAAGCCGACCGACGCCCACCTGGCGACGATCAAGGCGTGGATCGATGGGGGCGCGCCGGCCCGATACACCGGCGGCGAACTCACGGAAGACGAAGATCCCCCGCTGACTGACAGCGACCGCAACTGGTGGGCATTCCGCAAGCCCGCGCATCCCGAGCCTCCCGCAGTCCAGCATGCGGATCGGGTGCGAACACCCGTCGATGCGTTTCTGCTGGCCCGACTCGAATCGAAGGGCCTGTCGTTCGCGCCCGACGCCGATCGCACCTCGCTGGTGCGCCGCGCGTTCCTCGACCTGACCGGGTTGCCCCCCGGCCCGGACGACATCGACCGATTTCTCGCCGATCCGTCGCCGGACGCCTGGGAAAAGCTGATCGATCAATTGTTGGAATCGCCGCACTACGGCGAGCGGTGGGGCCGGCACTGGCTCGACGCGGCGGGATACGTCGACACGGTCGGCAGCGACAACGACGCGACGATCATCAAACCCCGCGACGGCGCCTGGCTTTATCGCGACTACGTCGTCAAGGCGTTCAATTCCGACAAGCCCTACGACCGGTTTCTGCTCGAACAGCTCGCGGGAGACGAGCTCGTCGACTGGCGACAGGCAGGCGAGTTTTCTCCCGAGATGAAAGAGCTGCTGGTCGCCACTGGGTTTCTGCGCCCCGCGGCCGACAACACGGGTGAGAACGAGCTGAACACCGCAGACATCCGGCACCAGATCCTGTACGACACGCTGCAGACAGTAAGCACGAACGTGCTGGGGCTGACCATCCACTGTGCTCAGTGCCACTCGCACAAATTCGACCCCATCGCGCAGGCCGATTTCTACCGGCTGATGGCCGTGTTTGCGCCGGCCTACAACGTGCAGAACTGGAAGAAAGTCGACGAGCGATTCCTCGCCGACGTGTCGCCGATTCAGAAACAGGAGATCGACAAGCGGAACGCCGAGATCGAGAAGGAAATTGGCGAGTACAACAAGCAGATTGCTGCGATTCGCGATCCGGTCCGCCAGAAACTGTTCGAAGCGAAGCTCGCACAAATTCCCGAGGCGATTCGACAGGACACGCGGACGGCGATCGAAACGCCTGCCGACAAGCGGAATGAAGTGCAGAAGTACCTGGCCGACAAGCTGGGGGCGCTCGTCGCGGTGAGGCCCGAAGACGTCGCCGCGGCGCTCGAACCGGCCGCCAAATCGCAGATTGCCGAGCACGAATCGAAAATCGGGAGCCTGAATGGCGGTCGCCGCAGTTACGGGAAGATCCAGGCCCTGTGGGACGTGGGGCCCGCACCGACGGCGTACCTGTATCGGCGCGGTGGATATGAATTCCCAGGCGCCCCGGTCAAACCGGGATTTCCGGCAGTGCTGGTCGCACACGTACCTGCGCCTCCGATCGAGCCGGGCGCGGGCGGCGCGACGAGCGGCCATCGCACGGCCTTTGCACGCTGGCTGACGAATGCAGAACATCCGCTGACGCCGCGGGTCATCGTGAACCGGGTCTGGCAGCACTATTTCGGCCGCGGGATTGTCGTCACACCCGACAATTTCGGGCGGTCCGGTGCGGCTCCCACGCACCCAGAGCTGCTCGACTGGCTGGCGACCGAATTCGTCCGCAGCGGCTGGAAATTCAAATCGCTGCACCGCCTGATTGTGCGGTCGACCGCCTATCGCCAGGCGTCGCGCGTCGAGCCAGGCGATCCGGCGACAAGCGGCGCGTCGATCGATCCCGACAACCTGCTGCTGTGGCGGATGCCGCTGCGGCGGCTGGAATCCGAAATCATCCGCGACTCGATCCTGGCGGTGAGCGGCAAACTCGACCGCGCGACGGGCGGCCCGGCAGTGCCGATCAAACCGCTGCCCGATGGAATGGTCGTCATCGAGACGCAGAACCTGCCGCCGGGCGCCAATCCCTTCCGCCGCAGCCTGTATCTCGTCTCACGCCGAAACTACCAGCCGACCGAGCTGTCGGTATTCGACCAGCCGCTCGTGGCGACGAACTGCACGCGCCGCACGAGCGCGGCGGTCGCCTTGCAGTCGCTGGCCATGCTGAACGGGACATTTGCGACGGAACAGGCCGACCAGTTCGCGAAGCGCGTCATCGCCACGGCCGGAGGCGACGAACTGAAGCGCATCGACCTGGCGTTCAAACTCGCGCTGTCGCGGCCCCCGGGATCGGAGGAACTGGACAAGAGCCGGTTGCTGCTGGCCCGGCAGTTTCAGAGATCGCTCTCACAACCGAACACAAAACCGGCCGAGGCCGACGAACAGGCCCTGGCCCACCTGTGCCACATGCTGCTGAATACGAACGAATTTTTGTATATTCCGTGATGATCGTAGGGTGGGTCGAGCCTTGCGAGGCCCACCACGTTGCCGATGCAGGTGGGCCTCACTACGTTCGACCCACGCTACGGCTGCTGCAATTTTTCGGATGGGGGAGCAACAAGCATGACGAATTCGGATCCGCACGGCGCCTTTCGGGGAATGTCGCGCCGCGACATGCTGCGGCAGTCGGGCCTGGGGTTCGGATCGCTGGCGCTGGGCTCGCTGCTGTCGGCCGATCGCGCGGCGGCCGCGAACAAGGCCGCAGTCGACTTGCGCCCCAGGCAAGCGCACTTCGCTCCGCAGGCGCGGGCCGTCATCATGCTCATGCAGAACGGCGGCCCCAGCCAGATGGAACTGTTCGAGCCGAAGCCCGACCTCGAGAAATTCCACGGCAAGCAACATTCGCTGAAGGTCGAGATGTTCCAGACCGGCAGCGAGCAGAACACGCTGATGAAAAGCGTGTTCCCGTTCAAGAAATACGGCGCGTCCGGCATGGAGATGGCCGAGATCATCCCGCACATCGGCGGCATCGCCGACGAGATCTGCCTCGTGCGCTCGATGTTCACCGAGCACGCCAACCACACCGAGGCGCTCGTGATGTTCAACACGGGCAAGATTTTTCAGGGGAAGCCGGCTCTCGGGTCGTGGATCAGCTATGCCCTGGGAACCGAGAATGAAAACCTGCCGGCGTACGTCGTGCTGCGCGACCCGGCCGGCTACAACACGAGCGGCAGCCTGACGTGGAGCTCGGCCTGGCTGCCGGCCCTGTTCCGCGGAACCGAATTCAGCTCGCAGGGCTCGCCGATCCTGAACCTGAAGCCCGCCAGGCCGCAGCAGCCCGGCGCACAAGGCGACGACCTGGGCTTTCTCGCGTGGCTCAACAGGCTGCACCAGAAGAATTACCCGCACGACGGCGAGCTGGAAACGCGGATTCAGAATTATGAGTTGGCGGCGCGGATGCAGCTCGCCGCGGGAGACCTCGTCGACATCTCGAAAGAGTCCGAGGCGACTCGCAAGCTGTACGGTCTCGAAAATCCCGAGACGCAAGGGTACGGCCTGCGGTGCCTGATGGCGCGCAAATTGATCGAGGCTGGCGTGCGCTTCGTGCAGATTTTTCCCAAGCCATTTCAGCCGTGGGACACGCACAGCAAAACAAAAGAGGAACTGGGGGCGATCTGCGCCGCCTGCGACCAGCCGAGCGCGGCGCTCGTCACCGACCTCAAGCAGCGCGGACTGCTCGACAGCACGATCGTCCTGTGGTCAGGGGAATTCGGGCGCTTGCCCGTTTCGCAGAACGGCACAGGGCGCGACCACAACCGCAATGCCTTCTCGCTGTTTCTGGCAGGGGGCGGATTCAAGGCGGGGCACATTCACGGCGCGACCGACGAAGTGGGGTACAAAGCGGCCGTCGATCGCGTCAGCGTGCCCGACCTGCACGCGACGGTTCTCAATCAGCTCGGCCTCGACCACCAGGCCCTGACCTACGAACATTCGGGCCGCGACGAATCGCTCACCGACGCCTCCCTCAGTGGCGCGAAAGTCGTCACACAGATTCTGGAAAAACCCGCCGCGCCCCAAAAGGCTTGATCAACACCCACCTCAAGCCCAATTCCTCAAGCCTCACCACTCAAGCCTCAAGCCTTTTTTTGGAGCCTTCATGCGTCGTAACCGCCTTCGCGAACTTCTCAAAGCCGACCAGCCGAGCCTGGCGACCCATATCCACAGCTCGTGGCCGACGATCATCGAGCTGGTCGGCCACTCGGGCATGTTCGACTACGTCGAGTTTGTGGGCGAGTATGCGCCGTACGACCTGTACGCGCTCGAGAACATCGGCCGCGCGGTCGACCTGTTTCCGCACATGACGGCCATGATGAAGATCGAGCAGGAACCGCGGACGTACCTGACGATCCGCTCGATCGGCTCGGGCATCCAGAACGTGCTGTTCGCCGATCCGCGGACGAAAGAAGACGTCGAAGAATGCGTGCGTGCGGTGCGGGCTGAAACGCCGCAGGCGCGCGGCCGGCACGGCGTGGGCATGCGCCGCGACGTGGGCTTCGTTCTGGAAGGAGGCTCGCCCGCCTTCGCCGAGGCCCTCGACGACGCCGTCATCGCGCTGATGATCGAAAAGGCGCCGGCGGTCGAGAACCTGGAGTCGCTGTTGTCGGTGAAAGGTGTCGACATGGTGCAGTTCGGCCCGGCCGACTACTCGATGAGC
>JACQFH010000030.1 GCA_016200145.1 Planctomycetia bacterium
CCCCGACGCCGTCCAGACTCTGGCCTCGCGATCAGCCTGGGCAATGCTCCTTTTGGATGCGGTCGAAGCCGAGTCGATTCCGCGAACCGATCTGTCGGCGTTCACCGCCCGGCAATTGCTCAATCTGCGCTCTGAGCCGCTGACGGCCCGGGTGAACGCCCTGTGGGGCGTCGCCCGCGAAACGGCCGCCGATAAATCGAAACTGATCGCCGATTACAAAAAGAAACTGACCCCGCAGGTGCTCGCCCGCGGGGATCGCGCGCTCGGCCGGGCCGTGTACGAGCAGTCGTGCGCCAATTGTCACAAGCTATTCGACGCGGGGGGCGCGATCGGCCCCAATATCACGGGGGCCCAGCGACAGAATCTCGATTACCTGCTCGAGAACCTGGTCGATCCGAGCGGCGCTGTCGTGCGCGATTATCAGATGCAGATCATCGAAACCAAAGAAGGACGGATCATTACCGGGCTGGTGGTCTCTGAAACCCCGCAGGCCGTCACCGTTCAGACTGTCAACGATAAGATCGTCGTTCCGGCCGCCGAAATCGCGGACCGGGTGAAGTCGGACGTGTCGATGATGCCCGACGGACTGCTGCAAAAGCTGACGTTCGACCAGGTGCGCGACCTGATCGCGTATGTCTCTGGGCCCGAGCAGGTTTCATTGCCGGACGCGTTGAATCTCCCGGCGAAGCAGAAGCCAACGCTGGATTAGTCATTGATCTGCACTTCAGGAGCGGCTGCTCATGTCAGACAATTCCGGCAGCAATTGGTGGCAGTCGATTTTGGCCGCAGTCTTGATCCTCGGGCTGACAGTCTTCGTCTATTATTATTTCACCGATCTTGAAACCGCGGGAGGCAGCCGGGAAATCAATTGGATCCTCGCCCTGCTTTACATTTACTGCGGCAAATGGGTCACGTGCGGCATCTTTGGCGCGCTGGGCGTTTACGGTCTCGGCAAAGGGATCGTGCAATGGAAAAGTGAACGCTCGTCATGATGCCGTTTCTGATGTTCATGGCCGCGAGCATGGCGCAGACTGATTCGCAACTTTCGGCCGGTGATCACACGCGGAAAATCACCGTCGACGGCCGCGAGAGGACTTATCTCGTCCACGTCCCGCGCAAGATCGACGCCTCGAAACCGGCGCCGGTCGTGCTCGCGTTTCATGGTGGCGGCAGCAATGCCGAGCAGATGGTGCGATTCTGCGGCCTCGACGAGAAAGCTGACGATGCCGGCTTCATCGTTGTCTATCCGAGCGGCAGCGGGCGTACCGAACAATTGCTGACCTGGAACGCGGGCAACTGCTGCGGATATGCGCAGCACGAGAAAATCGGTGACGTGGCCTTCGTCAGGCAGTTGCTCGACGACCTGGCCCGAGTCGTGCGCGTCGATGCCGACCGGGTCTTCGCCACGGGCATGTCGAACGGCGGCATGATGGCTTATCTTCTGGCGTCGGATTTATCGGATCGGATCGCGGCAATTGCCCCTGTCGGCGGCCCGATGGGAACGAACGAATGCCATCCGAAACGTGCCGTGCCTGTCATGCACTTTCACGGCGCCGACGACAAGTTCGCTCCGCTGGCCGGCGGACGGGGGGAACGCAGCCTGTCGCAGACGAACTTTTTGTCGGTCGAGCACTCGGTCGGCTGCTGGATTAAAGCCAACGAGTGCCAGGCGAAGCCGGCCGTCGTGGAATTGCCGGTCCAGATCGAAGACGGCACGAAGGTAACGCGCAAAACCTGGGGAGGCGGGAAAGACGGCTCGGAGGTTATCCTCTTCGAAATTGCCGGCGCGGGGCATACCTGGCCGGGACGCAAACCACCGCTGCTGTACCTCGGCAAATCGACGAAGAACATCTCAGCCAACGACGCGATGTGGGAATTTTTCCAGCGGCATCCGCGCCGCTGAAGGCGTCCAAGGATCTCCCATTGCGGCAGACGTCGTCCCTTGCTCACGCGGCGGGCTACTAAGCTGGTCTCACACTGATAGCCCGACGCGTAAGCGAGGGATGTGGCTTCCGCGGCACTCGCCCGATCGCAGCAATGGATCAGCATTTTATGGTTCGAGTTCCTCTCCACCACAGTGGGCGCTAGCACATAAGACCGCATTGCGCGAGACCCCTGTCTTCTCCAGTTTGTCATTGCGGTCGAAAAACCGGCGGAATCGGAACGACCGGCAAAGTTAGCGTGCTGCCCCAATTCGCGAACTGCCGATGAATTGGAGGTTGTAACCTATGCGCCTCGGGGGCAAGGATGGCATGTTGACCGAGAATCTGCGCCTGATGATTCGGCAATCGATCGTCTCGATCTGTTCGGGCCTCTTCCTGGCGACGTTTGCGGTTTCGGTATTCGCAGACCCGACCGACAGCCCGGTCCGGCGCGAGAAGGACGAATCCCAACCCGTGCGCCATTCGGTGTTCGGCGACATCGTGCAGATAGGCGGCAAGTTGTCGGGCAAAGCGGCGCACGCCGCGCCCGAGCCCAAGGGCCTGCCCGATCTCGATGCGAAAGGCGCTTCCGACAACGCGACGCGCAAGGCGGCGATCGCCGCGCTGCCCTCCCAAAGTCACGTTTCCGGTGGAACCGGCGGTCTACAACTATTTCCTGACTCATCCGGATGTGGCCGTCAGCATCTGGCGCGCCATGAAGATTTCGAAGCTTCAGATGTGGCAGACGGGAAAGTTCGATTACGAAGCCGATACCGGTGATGGCTCCGTCGGAGCCCTCGAAGTGCTGCACATCGGCCCCGACAGCAGCCTGGTGACGTGCGACGGGTTGTACAAGAGCCCGATCTTTTCGAAGCCGATCGCAGCCAAGTCGCTGCTGTATCTACAGACCAGCTTTGCCCGGCAGGCTGACGGAACGATTCACGTCACGCACCGCGCCGATCTGTTCGTGACGTTTCCTTCGCAGACGATCGACGTTGTGGCGCGAATCTTTTCGCCCTTGACGGTGAAAATGACCGACCGCACGTTCACCGAGATCAGTCTGTTCCTGAAGATGATGTCGATGGCGATGAGCCGGCGCCCTGATTGGGTCGAGCAGATCACCGAGCGCATGGACGGCGTGGCCGACGTGCGAAAAGAACAGGTCCTGGATTTGAGCTCGCAGTTGTACACGGCGGGACGTAAGCGCGAGTCGGAACAGCCCGACGAAGAAGACGCGCATGGCCCGCGCGTCCAGGAGGCAGAGGGGGCCGCCCCTCAGAAGCCGCGGGCAGAGGCCGCCCCCGACCGGCGCGGCGGCGGCAATGAGCCGTCCGGCGCCCCGGGCGGACTGCGCGTCAGCTCGGCGGAAAGCCGGGACGGCCAGTCGAAATAGCGCGGCCTACTTGGGCGGGCGGCGCTTCGACCGAGGGCGAATCAAAGTCGCCACGACCGCGACCACAATGGCGATCGGCAAGAGAAACAGCAGAATGCGCCAATTCACGCGGAAGAACGCCAGCACGGCGATCACCGCGACGATGGCGGGCAACACTTTCTGCCACGCGATGTTTTCGCCATCGCGGGGCAATGCCAGCCACAGGGCACCCAGCATCAGACCCAGCCGGGTAGAAATTGAAACCGCCGGGTTCGTTATTGGGTCGTCGACCAAGAACCACATTCCGGCAGCCGTCAACAGGCACCCCAGCGAGATCAATCCGACGATCAACTTTCTAACGGCCAGCGGCGAACCATTCATACGTTGATTATGACGGAAACATCGGCCCCGTGAAACTGCTCACGGTCATACTGATATGAGATCCTCTCGCAGAGCCGCGCCCGTCAGGAAGCGGTGCCGCGTTTCCGCTTCCTGACGGGCGCGGCTCCGGGAATTTCGCAGGACAGCCATGCGCGGAGTGATATGCACCGCCGCAACACCGCTCCCTCACGCGGCTTTGCGACGCAATGGGTCGGAATCTTCGATTGCCTGGAATTTCAATTCCAGCCGGTCGTGCGCCGGTTGCAAGGTCGGGGACAATTCGTCGGGCACCCGCAATTGTCGGAAGACCGTCATGACTGCCAGCGGCCAAACCTGAATGAGCAGGCGGTCTGCTGAAGTCGACAGATGCCAATTGAGGTCATATGGGGTGGTGAGGTAGGCCGCGTAGTAACCGGCGAGCATCAGGCCAACCAAGTAGATCGGCCAAGTCGCGGCATTGGCGGCCGGCTGCGTTCGACGACCCAGCAGGACAAAGCACAGCGGCAAAACGACCAGATTGGCCTGAGCAACCTGCAGAATTCCTGACGCAGCGCCACGCCAGATTGCGACATGGCGCCAGGGATCGACGATTCGATGCAGGGTGTCACTCAGTCCCTGGCCGGCGATCAGGTCGTTCGAAACCGGAATCTGAAACTTGAACAAACCAAGAATGAACAGCACCGGCGCAGCTCCCATCAGAAACGAGCCGCATTCTCGCAACGCCTGCCGGGTCCCAACCTGTCGCCATACGGCCACAGTGTGAACCGCCAATGCGAGACCTGCGAACAACAGTCCCTCGTTTTTCGTCCACGCCG
>JACQFH010000635.1 GCA_016200145.1 Planctomycetia bacterium
TCACATCGAGGCCCATCTGTACGCCTGCCGGATGCACGCGGGCCAAGACGTGTTTCCGGCCGTGGGGCTGGTCGTTTCGGGAGGTCACTCGAATCTTTACGACTGTCCGTCGGCGACCGGTTTCGAACTGCTGGGGTCGACGATCGACGACGCGGCCGGCGAAGCGTTCGACAAAGTGGCCGCGATGCTGGGGTTGGCTTATCCCGGCGGGCCGTCGATCCAGGCGGCTGCGGAAAGCGGTTCGGCAACCGCGTTTCGCTTCCCGCGTACCTTTCTCAACGACCACGACCGGCTGGAATTCAGTTTCAGCGGGCTGAAGACCTCGGTGCTGTACGAAATCGCCGGCACGCCGCCGCGTGACTACGATCCGGCGTCTCTCGATCCACAGTACGTCGCCGATATCGCTGCCAGCTTTCAGGAAGCGGTTGTCGACGTGCTGGTCGGCAAGTGCCAGGATGCGCTGCGCCGCTGCGGCCGGCAGACGCTTCTCGTCGGGGGCGGCGTCGCGGCCAATGCCCGCTTTCGACAGAGACTGGGCGCGGCGGCCGCGGCGGCGAGGTTCAGCGTCGTCGTTCCACCGCTGGCCCTGTGCACCGACAACGCCGCGATGGCGGCGATCGCCTGGGAATCGCTGGCGCAGGGCCAGACCGCCAAACTCGATCTCGACGTGTCCGCCGGGCTGGTTCGCAAGCGTTCGTAGCGCCGCCTTCAGGCGGTAGCCCACCCGAAGGTCGGCGAGGGAGCGCGTCACTGCGTCCTTGCTTGAACTTCGTTCCGGCGTTCCGGTGCGAATCTTCCGGGCAGACTCTATTTCGACTTCTTCGACGACGCCCCTGCGCCGTCTTTGGTCGCCGACTTGATCGGCTTGGCGCCTTTGTTGTCGTTCAGGACACCCGGCTTCTCGTCTGAAGATTTGTCATCGGCGGCCGACTCTTTCCCGGCGCTGCCCGAAGCGGGCGCTGCTTTCCATTCCGAGACGGTCCACAGCGGCTGCGTTTCGGTGACGCGCGTCGCCAGCTCGCGGATCAACTCTTTGAACGAGGCGCTGGTCAGGCCTTCGTTGGCGATCATCCGTTCGAGGACGATTTTGCGGACCTTCGGAATGTAGGCGAAGAAGATGCCGTCACCCAGCTCGTCGTTCTGCGCGAGCAGTCGCAGCAGCGCGGTGCGGGGCACATCGGCCGAGGTCTGCGGCAGTTCCGACAGATAGGCGGTGATCCAGATCCCCATCTCGTCAGTGCTCATCGTGGCCGTCATCGTCATGTTCCATTCCGATTCGGCCTTGAACGGAAACGTGAAGTTGAAGCTGCTCTCGTATTTCGTGGCCTTCAGGCCCATGGCTTCGAGCAGATTGCCCAGCGCTTCGAGAGAGAGCTGCCCCTTGCGCTTGGCGGGGGCCTTCTCGGCGTCGCCCTTTTCAGCGGCGAGAGCGGCGGTGGCCAGGGTACCACCGAGGGCGGCCAGACCGGTCGACAGAAGATGGCGGCGAGAAACGTTCGAAGACATGCGATACTCCTTTATCGTCGGTCGGGTCATCCGTGAGGCCGGCCCGCGTCCGTGGGGGCCGTCCCGGTTCTATTTCGCTGCAAACAGATGCGTGAGGCACAGTTGCGACCAGGTCTCGAACTGGTCGACTTCGCGCAAGAGGTCTGCCGTCGAGGCAAAGCCTGTCTCTAACATCGACTTTTCGCGGGGTCGAACTTTGGGCGCGTCGAGGTCAAAAATGTGCACGATTCCCAAATGAACCTTCCCGACATCGCTGGCGTCGTCGTTGAGCAGACCGACGCACGTATCGCGGTAAGTCGTTTCCAGATAGACCTCTTCGGCGATTTCCCGGTGCATGGCTTCGAGATAAACCGAGCCGAACAGATTGCGGTCTTGTGACGAAATGTGGCCCCCCACGCCGATCGACCGCTTGCTGTGCAATCGCCCCTCGCCCTGTGCCTTGCCCCGCTTGTAATGAAACAACCGCCCCTCGTGGCGGAACAGGCAGTAGGGAATCAACTGCTTGAAGCTGGGGTCATTTTCCATCTGATCGCGCGGGCGAAAACTGATGTACGCCGGGTCGAGGAGCGTCTTCAGGTACGGCTCGATGTCGGTGCAGAAGCCCTGAAAATACCCCAGCTCACGAAAGAGCAGAGTCGGCACGACAAGCACGTGTTCCACTTGCTGCGTCACAGACATGAAGGGCTCCCGGGGAAGGGAAGAGGATAGAAGTTAGAGGATAGAAGATAGCGACTAAACAAGCCCACGGGCAGCGTCCCGTGGGTCAGACGGCATTTCGAATTTCTTCAGTCATTTGAATTTCGTCATTCCTTGCCCAGCAGCTCGCGCAGCTTCGCACCGATGTCCCCGGCGCGCATCAGGGTTTCGCCCACGAGCATGGCGTGGATTCCGGCGTGTTCGAGACGTTCGACGTCGGCACGCGTGTGAATGCCGCTTTCGCTGATCAGGATGCAATCGTCGGGCACGCGCCCGCGGAGTGAAATCGAATGTCCCAGATCGGTGACGAACGTGCGCAGGTTGCGGTTATTGATCCCCAGCAGGGCCGGGCCCAATTTAAGAACCCGGTCGAGGTTTTCCGGCTCGTAGATTTCGATCAGCGAATCCATCCCCAGCTCACTCGCATAAAAGTAAAGGTCGCGCAACGTGCAGTCGTCGAGACACTCGGCAATCAGCAGAATACAATCGGCTCCTGCAGCACGGGCCTCGAGCACCTGGTAGCGGTCGAGCAGAAAATCCTTCCGCAGGACGGGGAGGGTCACAGCGTTCCGCACGGCAACGAGATATTCAAGCGACCCGTGAAAGAACTCCTCATCGGTCAGCACGCTGATGCATGCCGCGCCGTTTGCGGCATACGTCCGGGCGATCGCCACGGGATCGAAATCAGCACGGATCAGCCCGGCCGAAGGCGACGCTTTTTTCACTTCGGTGATGACCCGCATGCCGGCGCGACCGGCCAAAGCGCCTACAAAATCGCGAACCGGTGGGGCTGCTGCCAGCCGCTCGAGCAGGAGTTCGGTTGGAACGGCCTGGCGGGCCGTTTCAATTTCGCGGCGTTTGGCGGCGACGATTTTTTCGAGCACATCCATCGGTGAAATTACGAATGACGAAATTCAAATGGCTAAAGAAATCCGAAATCCGAAATCCCAGATTCGAAATCTGGCTCTACTCGTCGTTTCTCTGGAATTGCACGTGCACGCTTCGGGTTCTGGGACCGTCGAATTCACACAAATAAATGCCCTGCCAGGTGCCGAGGACGAGGCGGCCTTCGTGGACGATCACGCGGCAGCTCGAGCCCATCATCGATGCTTTGACGTGCGAATCGCTGTTGCCTTCGGTATGGCGGTAGCCGGCCGCATCCTTGGGGACAAGCCGGCCCAGCGTCAGCAGCATGTCGTGAATGACATCGGGGTCGGCATTTTCGTTGATCGTGACGCCGGCCGTCGTATGCGGCACATAAACGAGCACCGATCCGGATCGAACGCGCGCGCTTTCGAGTGCCTTGCGCACCTGCTCGGTGATTTCGACGAACTGCTCTCGATCGCGGGTTCGCACTTCAAACGTGAGCATGGGATTCGGGACAGGATGCGGACATTGCAACCGGGCGCTTGTCTTGCCACGATACCGTTTTGCCGCGGATTGGCGCGCGGCGACGGACCAGACCGGGGCATGCGCATCATGGCGGATCGGGTGTTGATCGGCAACTGTGTCGTGTATGCGCTGTGCGCGGGAAGCGCCGTGGTGTGGGCCGTCGTGATCGCACGCAAGGCTCGCGGGCGGCCGCCGCTCGAACCGATCGCAGCTCAGCCAATCTCATGGCCGGCGGCACCGGTCTGCGCGACCTTTCTCGTCGCGTTTGTGCTGCCGGATTTCATCATGCAATTCGTGGCATGGCGATTCGAATTACCGGCCGGGCTGTCGCTGATCAAAGTCCAGTGGCGATGTGCAAG
Organism: Planctomycetia bacterium; assembly: GCA_016200145.1. Lineage (GTDB taxonomy): Bacteria > Planctomycetota > Planctomycetia > Planctomycetales > Planctomycetaceae > JACQFH01. The sequence goes on from JACQFH010000635.1 coordinate 3,954, forward strand.
TCTCGCGGCGCAGGCGGCTGCCATCGTGGGGCTGATGGCGATCGCGGGGCCGCTCAAGAAGGACGAGTTTGGAGTGCAGTTCGAGCGCTGGCGCGGCGACCTGCTGGTCGCCGTCGCCGGATGGCTGGCCAGTTTCCTGCCGGTTTTCGTGGCACGAACGTGGCAGGGCCTTCTGGAATTGCACAATCCCGAGGGGCAGCACGTGATGCTGCAATTGCTGGAGAGTAGTTCCAGCGGAATGATCCTGGCCTGGGCGATTCTGTCGACCGTCGTCGCCGCCCCGCTTGTCGAAGAATTGCTGTATCGCGTGTTCTTGCAGGGCTGGATTCAGTCGCAGGTCGCGGGATGGAAGGCCATCGTCATTTCATCGTTCGTATTTGTCGTGCAGCACTCGCCATACGACTGGGTGGCCCTGATGCCGCTGGCGCTGATCCTCGGCTATGTTTACAATCGCCGACGCAGCTATCTGGCGGTCGTCGTGCTGCACGCGGTTTTCAATGGCGTGATGATCGCGCTGAGTTTGCTGGCAAAGAAATCGTAGTCGAATCAATTGGCCGCAGGGGCTGAAGCCGGCGGCGCATCGAGCAGCCCGCCCGCCAGAAGGGCCTGCACGAGTTTCCGGGCGACGGGGCCGGCCGCATGGCCGCCGGAACCGGCATTTTCGAGCACGACGACGAACGCAATCTTCGGGCGCTCGGCGGGGACATAGCCGGCAAACCACGCGTGATCGGGCCTGCCGCCTCCCGGTTCGGCCGTGCCCGTTTTGCCCGCGATGGCGATTCCGGGCAGGCGCACGGTTTTGTATCCGGTGCCGTGCGGGTCGGCGACCACCTGCTCGAGCCCGCGGCGGACGACATCGAGTGTTCGTGGAGAAAGCTCAGGAATTCTCGCTGTGCCGAGGGGAGTCGCGGAGTCGCTCGCTGCGGCTGAAAGGTGCGTCGCCGGCCCGGTCCCGGCGACGAAGCGGGGCACGACCAGCCGGCCGCCGTTGGCAACTGCTGCCATCAGCCGTGCGATTTGCAGGGGCGTCGTGGTCAGCCGGGCCTGGCCGATTGCCAGTTGCAGTGCGTCGCCATTCGACGGCGCTGTGCGGCGATCAGAAACCGACGTCTCGGCGATGACGGGCAGGCTACCGCCGCGCTCGCCCGGCAAATCGACCCCCGTCGGACGCCCGAACCCGAATCGATCGCCCCATTCCGAAATCGGCCCCGCGCCAATGCGTCGAGCCGCATCGAAAAAGTACACGTTGCACGAGCGAGCCAGGGCGTCGACGAGGTTGAGGTCGCCATGCGAAACGCCGTAATTGCGGAAAATCAGGCAGCGGTAGTGGTCGGGGTCGTCGAGATATCCGCGGCAATGGAACGACCGCTCCGGGTCCAGGCGACCGCTCTCGACAAACGCGATCGCGCTGAGGACCTTGAACACCGAGCCGGGAGGCAGTGCCATTTCCGTGGCGCGATGGAACAGCGGCTTCCGCGGATCGGCAACCGCCTCGTCCCACGCCGCCGCGTCGTGATCGACAAACAGCCCCAGGTCAAATCGCGGGGCTGAAGCGGCGGCCAGCACGGCCCCGGTCCGCACGTCGAGCGCGACGATCGCACCGCCTGGGGGAATCGGCAGCGGCTTGCCGTTCGTCTCATCGAGATGCTCTCGCGCCAGGCAGTCATCGAGCAGTCGTTCGGCCTCCCGTTGCAGCGGAAGCGCCAGCGAGAGCACAAGGTCCTGCCCGTACCGTGGCTCGCGCACATTTTCCGAACGCAGGATTTCGCCCCGGCGATTGAGCACCAGCTTTCTCATTCCGCGGAGGCCCCGCAAGTGCCGCTCGTAGGACCGTTCAAGACCGGTTCGCCCGATGCGATCGCCCGGCAGATAATCGAGCGGGTCGCCCTGGGGAAACCGCCCGATTCGCGCCTGCAGCGCCTCGTCGTCGATCGGCGTTCGATAGCCGACAACGTGCGGCGCCGTGTCGCCGTGGGGATAGACGCGTCGTGTCGCAGCGACGATGCGCGTTCCTGGAAACGACTCGGGATGTGCCTCGACTTCGACGGCCGTTTCCAGGGGGATGTCGGAAGCAATCACGTGATAATCGAGCTGTTCGCGCACGACCACGGGCTCTGTCGCTTCGCGGACAGGAGGGGTCGTCAGTGCCTGGACGACCGCGTCCCACGTCTTGGCCCAGAAACCATCATCGGCTTGACCGGATCCGGATTTCCCGGCGGCGCGCTCCTCGCGGCGGTCCTCGACCATCGCGTAAATCCGCTCGACGCGGCGCTGGACCTCGCGACGGCGGGCGGCAAGTCCTTTCGGCGAGACACCGGTCAGTTGCGAAAGCTGTTCCCAGAGCCGGCTTCGCAGTCGCAGGACGTGTTCTGTTTCGAGTTTGACTTTTTCGTGATCGCGGCGTGACGGGCGGTCGAGGCGCGACAGGGCCTGCGACTTGAGCCACGAGGGGTCAGGGGGCTCTTCGAGCCAGCGGTAGTGCACGCGCAAGCCGAACACCTGCTGGTCTTCGGCGAGCACCTCGCCGTCGGCAGCAATGATCCGCCCGTCATGGCTGGAGATTGGCTCGACGCGTTCGATGGTGCGCTCGAATTCGGCGGCATAGTCCTCGCACAACTGCGATTGCACGTACAGCAATCGCACTGCGATCGCTCCGACCACCAGGGCGATGCCACTGAAGAGCAATCCAATCCGCAGTCCGGGATGGCGACCGAAACCCACATCGGCCGGAAGCCGGCCCGATTCAAGCTCAGAGTGGTAAGGATTTGCGGCGCGGTTCAGCATGTCTATTCGGTGAGCATCCGCCAGTGATTCGATACCGGCAAAGTCCCCGTGTTTATTGCCTCGGGGTTGTGTCCTGCGATGCGCCGCCACGCGGCCGTCGCTGCTGCTACGATCGCCGCCGTGTACACGGCCGAGCCCGACGCGCGGAGAGCGGCCAGTGCGAAGTCAGTCGCCATTCCGTCTGCGAAACTGCGCAGTATCTGGTTTCCCACGATCGCGCCCCAGCAGACCGGCGCGACGAGGGCGGCGTAGGCCCACGGCATTTTCACCTTCCAGCCCGTTGCAGCCTGCCTCAAGATGAGCGCGGCGAGCGAATAGAAGATGATGCCGGGGCCGAGACGTCCTTCTGAAAGGCAATCGGCCAGAAATCCCCAGACGGCAGCGAAAAACAGCGTGTCGTTACCGCTGGTGCGCAAGGCCACAATCGCCAGCCCCGCAAGCACCAGATGCGGCGCGAATCCGGCGATCGCCAGGTCTCGCGCGAGCGAAGTGTGCAGTACGAAGACTGTGTAGGTACAGATACAGAGAGTGAGGTACTTCACGTCGAGGATGAGCCTTTGGTGAAACGACAAATCAGGAATGACTAATGACGAATGTCTAAAGAAATCCGAAATCCGAAATCCCAATTCCGAAATCCTTGTCAGTTTGCGAGGATCCTATCGGGGTGAATCGTGCGGCGCAAGACGAGCACGGTTTCCAGGCGTTCCAGTGCGGCGGCCGGCTTGACCCAGACCGACCATTCCTGTGCCCCTGGTTCGAGCTCCGCGCGGATCACCCGTCCGTAGTACATCGGGGCCGGGAGCAGGCCGTCTGCGCCGCCGGTAAAGACTTCGTCGCCCACATTGACCGGGTCGGTGACGTGCTTGAGCCGGCAGAATTCTGAGCCGTCGCCGATGAGCGTTCCTTCGGTCCCCTGCGCCAGGTAGCCCCGCGCCGTGCGGCGGGCAAGCCGCGCGCGGCCACGGTAGCCAGGGTCGGTGACCAGACGGAGCGTGCTGCTGTATCGTCCCACGTCGGCAATCTTGCCGATGACGATTCTTCCGGCGTAGACCGAATCACCCGGCGCGAGCTCGGCATCACTTCCGAGGTCGACCAGCGGACGGGCACTGTCGAGGACCAGTGCCGATTCGACGATTCCCTGGCGGCTGCCCGATGACAGCAGTTGCTTTCCCCGCCATAGCAGGGCCGTTTCTTCTCCCATCACGCGGGCTTCGACGAGCTGGGCCATCGCCAGCGGCGGCTGTCCCCGTGCCGCCGGCGCGAGGCCCTGCTGTTCCGTCAGGCGCTTCAAATTGTCACGCAGACGGGACGCCTCGATTTCCAGCCGCCGATTCGCCTGCCGCAATGCGAGCAATTCTTCACGGAGCTCGTCGGAAGAGTCCGACGGCGACTGCGACCTTGACCACTGTGTCGTGCGTCGGGCAACTTCGCGCACAGCCAACTGCCCCGGTCCAAGACCATCACGGACCGCGCGGCGGAGGGGGCGCGTGGTCTCAGACGGGACGAACGTGAGCGCAATGCCCCCGGCCAGAACGATTGCAATTTGCCAGCGGAGAGGTGAAGAATTCTTCATTCGGGAAAGCCGAGTGGCAGGCGATGCACCGGGGGACTTACGTCCCCCGCTCGCCGGTCAGATGTCTTTGTCGCCGGCGTCGAAACTGTCGCTCCACTCGGTCAGATGATCGAGGCAGATCGCCGTGCCGCGGGCGACCGTCGTCAGGGGATCGCTGTCGACGCGCACGGGCACATTCAGTTGTTCCGATAAAAACGCATCCAGTCCGCGCAGCAGAGCGCCTCCTCCCGTCAGCACGACCCCCTGGTCGACGAGATCGGCGACCAACTCGGGGTCGCATTGCTCGATGGCGCTTTTGATGCAAGCCAGGATCGCGGCCACCGGCTCGTGCAATGCCTCTCGGATCTCTTCGCTCGTCACAACAGCTTTGCGCGGCACACCGCCGACCGTATCGCGGCCGCGGACTTCTGCCGTCAATTCCTGGTCGAGGGGCGCCGCGGAACCGATCTCGATCTTGATTTGCTCGGCCGTCTGCCGGCCGACGCTGAGCGAATACCGCTGTTTCAGGTACTCGACGATGGCGTCGTCCATTTCGTCGCCGGCAATGCGGATCGACCGGCTGGCGACAATGTCGGACAGGCTGAAGACCGCCACGTCGGTCGTGCCTCCGCCGATGTCGCAGACCATGCTGGCCAGCGGTTCCGCGATCGGCAGTCCCGCCCCGATACCCGCTGCCTTCGACTCGGGGATCAGAAACACCTGGCCCGCGCCAGCCCGTTCGGCGCTGTTGAAGACGGCCCGTTTCTCCACGGCAGTGATGCTGCCGGGAATGGCAATGACGACTCGCGGTCGCAATCCACCGCTGCGGCGGATGGCCTTGCGGATGAAATACCGCAGCATGGCTTCGCAGAGCTCGAAATCGGTGATCACACCGTCCTGGAGGGGCCTGACAGCCGTGATCGAATCGGGAGTGCGGCCCAGCATCTGCCGCGCGAGCTTGCCCACCGCGGTGCCACGCCCGAGGACTTTGCGCGACCCTTTTTCGAGGGCCACGACCGAAGGCTCGTCGAGAACAATCCCGCGTCCGGGAATGGCCACCAGCGTATTGGCGGTACCGAGATCGATCGCGAGATCCGGGCAAAGCCAGCGGCGCAGTCGGTTCAGCATCCTTGCTCCAGCCGACTCAAACGATGATTTGACAGGGAGTTACGGGGGCGGGAATGTACACGAATCGGCCGATTCCCGCAATATGCGGCCCGTCAACCGGGTGGGGGAGCGGCCTGCCGCCGCAGATCGCGCGCGATCACGATCAGCGCGGCAAAATCGTAGAGACCGTGCGCCAAGATCGGGGCCAGAAGGTTTCCACTGAAATCCAGGAGCCAGCCCATAAAAGTACCGATCAGACCGGCCGCGATTGCATACGTGGGAGTAATGAAATGAACCAGTCCGAATAGAAAATTGCTTCCCAGCAGGCCCATTTTCGGATGCAATACGCCTCGAAACAGCAGTTCTTCCCCCGCCCCTGCCACCAGGGCCACAAGCAGCAGATCGTGCCAGCGGCACGTGACAAGTGACGTCCCCAGCGCGTCTTTCAGGAACTGTTTGATCTTGCGGAAGGGGCCGAACGGAAACCGGTAAGCGATCATAAACAGGACGTACATGGGGACAGTCGCCGCCAAGCCGCCCAGCCAACCATTCCAATTCCAGGCAAACTGCGCAAGCGGGTCAACTTCGAGCCACCAACCAAGTGCCAAAGCGAGACCGGCGAGGCTCCCTTCAAAGACGACTGCGACCGTGACAAAGTCGGTGCGGTTCGAAAGATCGAGCATGGTGGGTTGATCTTGCTGCAATTCGACGGAAATGCCACACTCCACAGCTTCGAATCGAACAATCCCCGGGAAATGGCCGATCTGCCGCGCAGCGACAGGTCGTCTTACGTTGTCGGGCTTAAACTCTCTCAAATGCTTCGTTCATTCGCCAGCCTGTTGCTGCTGAGCCTCTTCGGCATGATATCGGGGTGCGCCTTTGCGCAACCTGCGACGGTCGCGGGGAATCCGATTTTCGTTCCTGCGCACGATGAAGAAGGCCTGTGGAACCGGACGGTCGACGTCGTTCACGATTACTTCGATATCGCCCGCGAAAACCCGATCGTGGGTTCGCAGCCGGGGGTCATCGAAACGCGCTACAAAGTCGGTTCGAGCCTGCTCGAGCCCTGGCATCGCGACTCGCACGGTCTCGAAAACCGAGCCGAAAGCACCCTGCAATCGATGCGGCGGAAGGCGATCATCAACGTCACGCCGGCTCAGGGCGGATATCTGGTGGGCGTCGAGGTGTTCAAGGAAATCGAAGACCTGCCGGGCGTGGCCAACAACACCGCCGGCGGTGCGACGTTTCACCAGGCCAGCCCCTTGCGCCGCGACCTCGATCTGGTCGTGGGCCAGTCGTCCCCTTCGGGCTGGGTTCCGCGTGGGCGAGACGAAGCGCTCGAAGCCGAAATGCTGCGCCGCATGCAGTGGGCGTTTACGCGCTGAGCGGGTGATTTGCACACGACGGGCGCGAAGAAGCACGCCCCATTCTGTTCGACTTGCATCGGGCTTGCCTCTTCGCGCGTTTCGTCGCAACTACGGCTTCGCCGGCTTCGGGCCCTTGCCCAGGGGCCAGAGTTCAAAGCGCCGAAAGAAGATCTCTGCCAGCTCGGCCTGCAACTGGATCCGCCCGAACGAGGGATATGCATCGAAGCCTTCGTTCACGAGGACGCCGTTGACGTAGTTCTGAATGTGCCCCCCCTCGCAGATGACGTCGAATCGGTTCCACTCGCCGTCGGGGCGCTCCACGTCGTGCTGGCCTCGAAATCCCAGCTTGTCTTCCCAGTCGGGGTCGCGTCCAAACCAGTTGATGCGCTGCCGATTCTTGAGATCGAACGTTTCGCGTCTGCCCCCTTTCTTCCAGATCACCTCGTTGTCGCGGTCGCGATCGGTTTCGCACGTGAGCGACAGGGGAACGGGCTTCCCCTGGGCATCGTTGCCGGCGACCAGAATGTAATCTCCCATGCCCCCTTCGATGATCTGCACCTCGATCGACGGCATCCAGGTTCCGCCATAACCGCCGTCGGCCCCGATGCTGTGAACGAGCAGCCCCGAGTCTTTGGTGCGGAGCTTGCGATCGGCCCAGGTGCGCGGTCCCCATTTGAATTCGAGAACGAGGTGATAGTCGCGGTATTCCTCTTTCGTCGTCAGGCAGCCGAGGCCGTCGCCCGTGATGTGCAGCATGCCGTCGGTCACGCGGAACACCTGCCGCGGGTCTTCGTACTTCGTGTCCCTCAAAAATGTGTAGAAACCGCTCAGCGTCTTGCCGTCGAAAAGCCGGATGACTCCCTCGGTGGGCGTGCGGGCCGCGTTGCGGTCGGCCGCCGATTTTCGCGGAGAGGTTTCGTCGTCGGCTGAGGCCGTACGAGCGAACGAGATGAGCAAGGTAAGCAATACAAGTCGTCGGTCAAGGCGCATGTGCGATTCTCCGGGAATCCAAAGGTGTCCGTATGATTCTGGAATGTGGGGCGCGAAGAGGCAAGCCCGGGGGCGGCCGACGTAATGGCGGACGCATCGTCAACAGGATGCGGGATCAACCCGCTTTGGTGCTGGGGCCCGAATCTCCCGCGGATCGGAACTGGCCCAGATCGAGCGGCCGCGCCAGCACTTCAGACAGCGGCCGGGGCTGCTCTTTGAGCATCTGCGGCAGCCACACCGTGAACCGGCTTCCTTTGCCCAGCTCGCTCGACAGCGACACGTCGCCACCCAGCAGCTTCGACAGCTCGCGGACGATCGACAGCCCCAGGCCGGTGCCGGCGTATTCGCGGGTCAGCAGGCTCTGCCCGTTCCCCGGGGCTGTATTTCCCTGACGGAATTTCTCGAAAATCGTTTCCTGATCCTCGAGCGGAATGCCGACGCCCGTGTCTTCGACGACAAGCTCGAATGTTTTTTCGTCGCGCAGGCTCGCATTGAGCTGCACGCGCCCGCCTTCGGGAGTGAATTTGACGGCGTTCGACAGCAGGTTGTACAGGATCTGCTGAATCTTGCCCGCGTCCTGCAAGAGCAACGGCAGCCGCGTGTCGACCTCGCACGTCAGCTCGATATTGCGACGTTCCGCCAGCGGCTTCATCATGCCCGACAGCCGCTCGACCAGATCGCCGATCGAGAATTCGACGATGTGCAGGTCCATCTTGCCGGCCTCGATTTTCGCCAGGTCCAGAATGTCGTTGACCAGGGTCAAAAGATCCTTTCCCGACGATTGGATGTTCCGCACGTAACGCTGCTGCTTTTCGTTGAGGTTTTCGGCCCCCGCCAGTACGTCGGAAAAACCCAGGATGCTGTTGAGCGGCGTGCGCAGCTCGTGCGTCATCGTGGCCATGAATTCATTCTTGATGTTGTTCAGCTCGAACAACTGCATGTTCGCCTGCGCCAGCTCGTCAACTTTGCTGTCGAGGGCCGTGTTGACCTGCTGCAATTCCTCCTGCACGGCCACCAGGTGGCGAAGCATGCGGTTGTAGGCCTGGCTCAATTCTTCGAACTCGTCCCCCGTGCGGATGTCGGCGCGGCGGTCGAGATTGCCTCGCGAGATGGCGTCGGAAACGTCCTTCAGGTGCAGCACCGGTTTGACGATCACATACCGGGCGATGGCGAACGTGGCGACCATCGCCAGGAACGTGGTGACGATGGCGGTCGTCAGCAGCATGGCGTTGTTGAACGCCTGCGCGCGATCGGCGGTCGCCATGGGGACGATCACTTTGGCCATCCCGATCAGGTCGCCTTCGGCGACGTCTTCTCCCAGCAACCCGTTATGGCAGTCGACGCACGACTTTTTCGCCCGCACCGCGCCGTAATAATGAAACTCGCGCTTCCGATCGACAGTCACTGTCCGCGTAAATTCTTCACGTCCCTGTTGCAGCTCGTACAGAGCATCAAAGTCGCCCTGATCCGAAGGGCTCTTCTGTGGATCGTCGGTCGTGGCTTTCAGCAGGTCCCAGCGGTACTCGGCAAGATTCGGGGGCTGCGCTTCTTTCGACATCACCTCGACGTTACGGGCGAAGTCAGTCTCAAGGTTTCCTTTTTCCGACCATTCCCAGTGACGCTTCAGAATGATCGGCAAGACCATCATCCGACCGGTGATGCGATTCTGTTCGTCGACCAGTCCCGAGGTGAGACTGCCGTACAGACCGAAGCTCAGGGTGATCAGAATCAGCAGCCCGCCGCCGAAGAGAAAACGGCACTTTCGTTCGAGACTCGTTTCCCCCAGCAGGCGTTTGAAGGTGCGGTAGGACATTCGCCCGTATCATACCGGTCCCCGCGAATCCAGGAAACAGAAATCCCCCCAAGCCCACGGACGGGCACCGACCGACAGGCTGGTCCCCGTGGGTCCTGCCTGAATTCAACGTGACATGCGCCCTCAATTCACTTCTGGCAGGCCGGGCAGAAAAATGTCGACCGCTGGGCCTGCACGATCCGCACGATCGGCGGGCCCTGGCACGTCTTGCACGGTTGCTCTTCCCGATCGTAGACACGGTGCGCATTCTGATATTCGCCCGCCTGATTGAGCGCGTTACGGTACGTTCCGTCCGAAAGGGTCGAACCTTCGTGGCGAATCGCCTCTTCCAGAATCGTGCGCACCGCCGCTGCCAGCCGCTCGACGCGACTGCGTGTCAGCCGGTTGGCCTGCCGTGCCGGGTGAATACCCGCCCGATGCAGAATCTCGCTGGCATAAAGATTGCCAATTCCGGCGACCAGTTTCTGGTCGAGCAGCGCCACCTTGATCGGCCGCGCAGTCTGCCGCAGCCGCGGCCACCACTGGTCGAGAGTCATCTCGAGCGCGTCCGGACCGAGCTGTCGGTCGCCGAGCGCGTCGGCGAGTTCGGCCGGCGCGAACAGGCGCACGGTGCCCAGCCCCCGGCGGTCCCAGAACCAGAGCGACTGCGGCTGCTGCGAGCCGCCGAGCCGCCATTCGTACCGCAGGTGTTCGTGATCGGGCGGGCCGGCGACGAGCATCAGACCGGTCATCCGCGGTTCGACGACGAACGCGTCGCCGCTCGCGAGTTCGAGGATGATGCGCTTGGCCCGCCGCCGCACCGCGGCAATCGCCTGTCCCTCGCAGCGCCGGCGAATCGCGGCCAGGCCCGGCCGCAGAGACAGCGGCCGGCACCGGCAGGGACAGCGCGCGAATTCTACGATCCGCCGGCCTTCGACGAACGGACGGATTCCGCGCACCATTGTTTCGACTTCGGGAAGCTCCGGCATTCAGCTCGCCAGCAGTTGTTGCTCGAGGGTTTCCACGACGTCTGCCAGGCGCCACGTCTGCGACGCCACCTGGACTTCAACGTTGCCAGCCACCCCGGCGGCGATCTTGTGGTCGGCGGCAATCACCGTGGCGTGATTCCGGCCGCCGAAGTAGGCCCCGATCTCGCTGAACGCGGCCCGCGTGTGGCGTCGCGCCAGATACATGGCCAGCATCCGCGGTTCGCTGATCGAACGCGTCCGCCGAGACGACTTCAGATCTGCCGCGTCGACTCCGAACAGGTCGCAGACGACGCGTTCGATGTCGGCCATGCGCACGACCCGCAGGCAGTCTCGCTCGAGATCGCCCAGTACCTCGCGCGCGGCGCTGGCCCCCACGCGCTTGCCCGTCATGCGGTGGTAGACCTGCAGGCAGCACAGGGCCCCTTCCAGCTCGCGCACACTGCCGGCAAACCGCCGCGCCACGAGCTGCAGGGCCTCCGGACTGAAGTCGGCGTTCATGCGGCGCGCCTTGCAGACGGCGATGCGCTCTCGCGTTTCGAGGTCGGCCGGCTCCAGCCGACAGACCATGCCCGACAGAAACCGGGTTTTCAGCTCGTCGCTGATTTTCGAGAGCAGCCGCGGGTGCCGGTCGCCGCATACGACGACCAGCTTCCCGTGGCTCTCGAGCTGCTGATACGTGTGCAGAAACTCTTCCTGCACGGCCCGCTTGGCGTCGAGAAAATCGACGTCGTCGACCAGCAGCACGTCGACGGTGCGAAACCTCTGCCGGAACGCGGGCAGCGTGTGCCCGCGGAAATTCTGTGTGAAATGGTTGGTGAACTGTTCGGACGTCAGAAAGACCACATTGAGCGAAGTATTCTCGCGCCTGATCCGGCGGTAGACGCCTTCCAGCAGGTGCGTTTTGCCCGCACCGACCGGACCGTAAATGAACAGCGGTCCCGCGGCGCCGTCCGGGCGCTCGCAGACTTGCTCGACCGCCGTCAGGGCCAGCCTGTTGCAGGGCCCGGCGACAAAATCCGCCAGGTCGGCGAACCGCCGTCCCGGCCGTGCGGGAGCGTTGGCGGCCGATTCGGGATGCGCGGCGGCGCCTGCCGGTACACCGCGTCCGGGGGGGGCGTCATCGACCTGTCGCGGCGCCGGCGATTCCCGGTTTTCCTGCGGGGGTCCCTTCGCGACAGTCGGGGAGAGCGCCAATTCCGCATCGACGTCGAACCGCACGCCAGCCGATGGACCCAGCACCTCGCGCGCGGCATGCGACAGGGCCCCACGGTGGTGCTTCTGCACCCACTTCTGCAGGAACGGATTGGCGGAATAGACCACCAATTCGCCGTGTTCAATCGTCAGTCGGGTTTTCTGACGGAACCAGTGATCGAACTGGCGCTGGCCAATCAATTCGGCCAGAACGAGTCGGATGTCTTCCGCAGTGGGTCGGTTGCCAAGTTCGCTCTGGTCGGCCACGGAGAATTCAGGACGGTCGAAAATCGCATTGGAGGACTCCAGCACCTCGGGACAGACTGCGAATTCGGGCTGCATCGTGCGACCCCTTCCAGTGCGCACGCCGACCGCGGAATGATCTGGGCAATACGCCAGCGCGGCCTCCACTGCCTCTTCAGTCGCGCGGCGGGTCAGGCCCGCCTGCGGTCCATCCGATGACTGCGCAAGACCGCCGCTGCCACGACTTACCAGCGCACCCCTGCGTCGCGTGCGGCATGTCAAAAAAGCGAGCTCCGTTCGATTCAGGCGTCAGGAAGCCGGTTGCACCACGGCTCCTCCGTCCTCGACCGGAGCGACTGATTTACTCACTCGGTGATGCAGATAGTAACCATCACGGCGCGGGTGTCAAACGAAAAAAAAAGAATTCGAGAAGACTCGCCGGAGCGTCCGAGGGTTCGAGCGTTTCCCGCGACAGGATCGCCATTTTTTGAGCGATCGAGGCGCATTTTTTTTCGTTCCCGCATGTGCAAAACTTGTAGATGTTTTTCGCAGCGATTCGACGGCCTCCACGGCGTCGGCGTGAAAGTCGATTTTCAGGCGGGTTTCCGCGCGAGTTTGATGCAGAGACGCCGCTCGCCGCGGTCTTTCGGCCCGGCGCGAACGCACGATTTGTCATTCGGCGGGGCCTGGCATTGACGGTCTCCGAAACCGCAGGTGCACGGCGAACCGTCGGACTTCGGAGAACCCCAGCGACGCGTACAACCGCAGCGCCGGAGCGTTCGCCACATCGACCGCGATTTCCATAGCGGTGCGGCCTGACGTGCGCGCCAGATCGATGCCGCGGCTCAGAATGGCGCGCCCGAATCCTCGCCTGCGTGCTTCGGGCACGACACCCATATACGCCACTTCCCACAGGTCGCGGTCCGGATGTTCGGCCAGCAGCAGAATTCCGATGTCACGGTCGTGAAGCTGAAAAATCAGGCATGCCTCTGGTTTGAATTGCCCCGTGGCGCGATGCGATTCGAGCATTTGCGCACCAGAACGAATCCGGGCCAGCGCCGGGCAGTCGAGCGTGCCCTCGTAGGTGCGTTCGACGATGTCCGCAAAGCGGTTGTGCGTTTCGGGTGTGTAGGACGCAGCCGTCAGGCCCTGTTCGACGGATTCGGGCCGGGCTCCGGGAAGGGGCCGCGTCAGGAGGATCAAATCGGTGACGTGGGGCACGCCCCCGCGCGTCAGCGCAGATTTTCCGCAGTCATCAGCCGGATCGATCAGGCACTGGGTGAAGGTCACCCCCTGCTGATCGACGCGCCGGCCGACAGTCTCGAGCAACGCACTGGCGATCGACTCGGCCGGGGCGCCCGCCTGTGTGACCGGCGGCCAGAGGAAGGCGGCGTCGCCGGGACGCCTCACCGCCAGGGCCGTCCCCACAATCCGCCCGTCGTCCACCGCCACCAGCAGGTGTTCGAGCGACAGTTCCTGCCGGCCGACCGCCGCCAGGGTCTGCTCGAGTTGCCGCTCGCGCTCGCCGTGCGGCAATCGATGGTACAAGAGCGCGAGCGCCGCTTCCCGCAGGGGCGCTTCGGCGGCCGTGAGGATCGAAACGGGCATTTGAAGGATAACCTTGCAGAATCCAGCGGTCGCGGGAAGTCGCGCCCCGGATCATCGGCGACTGGCACGCGAACCGGGGAAGCACCAATATACCCCGGGCGCACCAAAACTGCGCTTCGTCGCGGGTCCGCCGGCGGCGTTACAGCCGGCAACAGGTCGGGCTGCACGGAGCGTCGCCCGGCGGACAGGCGGAGGCCACCGGAAGCGAGCGATTCATCGCGGCCGCGGGCGGCGCTGTTTCGCTGAACAGCTTTTCGACGGTTGCAGTCCCGCATTCAGGGCAGGCGGCGCGATCGCCCGTTCGGATCAGCAGCTCGAAATCGTGCGCGCACGTTGGACAGCGGAATTCGAACAGGGGCATGCCCGGCGGTCCTCTAAAAATTGCGATAGCTGTCGGGATTGGATGGCGGATCCAGTGGCGATCGGAAAGATCGGTCGTTGCCGTCCGACACCGGTTGGAACCGCCGCGCGTCAAATCCAAACATCGCCCGATCGGAATCCGTCGTCAAGGCCGAATTCCTATCGCCGACATCCCCGAACCGCAATGAAGGGAGCAACACGGCGAGCAAAGCTAAGCACGCCGCGGCCAGCGCCCCCGTCGGAAGCCAGTCATACCAGCCCGGAGCCGCCGGAACTGCATCAATCGCCCGGATGTGCCGTGAAACGCCCGGCCACACCGATGCGGCAGGCAGATTGCCCGGCTCGGCAGACGGCCGCGCCAGATCAAACGCCTGCTGCGCCTGCAACAGACCCTTGCGCACTTCGCGGCACTGGGGACAGACCGCCAAGTGCCGCTCGACGCCCGAGGCATCGCGTTCGTTCAAATCGTTGTCGGCCGCCAGCGCCAGCAGCCGGCGAGCCTTGCGACACTCATTATTCCAGATCATCGGTATCGCGCACTGCTACGGGATTGCCCACGTTTTCGTCCTCATCCTGACCAACCAGCACAGACGTCTCGGACGACTGCCGCCGTTTCCATAACTCCTGAAACCGCATACGAGCTTCCGCCAGCCGCCAGCGGATCGTCGCCTCTTTCCGGTGCAGGATCGCTGCGATTTCGGAACTCGAAAAATTCTCGAGATCGCGCAGGATCAGCACCGTTCGATATTTTTCGGGAATGCCTTCCAGCACCTTTCGCACTTCCTGCTCGAGGTCGAGCGCCTGCCTCGGATCGGCCACCGCAGGATCGGGCCCCTTTTCCACGCGGCTATCGCTGAACAGCGACGGCCAGATTCGGCGTTTCCGCTTCCGCAGATAATCCAGCGTCAGATTGACCCCGATGCGAAACAGCCAGGGGCCGAATCGCCGCGACGGGTCGAATTGATCTAACCGTTCATAGACCCGCAGGAACGTCTCCTGAGTCAGGTCGCGGGTCAGTTCGCGGTCTTGCACAAACCGCAACAACACGCTCATCAGCCGATTTTCATAGCGGCGGACAAGCACCTCAAACGCGCTGTGGTCCCCGCGCCGAACCTCTTCCACGAGGCGCGCATCGCTTACGTTTCCGCCGGGTACGTTTTCCACGGGCGGTTGCGTCTCGGTCGAATAGGTTTCCGGCTCAGACATGCGGATCATGTCGCGTTTTTTCCCTGCCACATGACTTCTTACGCCGCAGGGAACGAGTTCGTTGGAGATGCCTCCGACAACCGCTATTTTAATCCGCTCAAGGAGTTGCGGCGAGGCCGATTGTCAGGATCAGGTCGGGTACCTGGTGGCGAGGCCGCGGCGGGAGTTTTCCCGCCTATCGTGCCATCTCCTGGCCGAACGCCAGTCGCATCTGGGGGTCCCGGTGCTGCTGGAACTCCTTAAACAGCAGGCTGGGCTGAATGTCGTGGTTATTCTGGTATTTGTCGCTGTGGTATTCCGATACGATGCCCTGGACGGCATGGTAAAAAATCTGGGCGATCGGAACGCCGGGGTACACGCGCACAGGTTGCACGGCGAACATTTCCAGGGTCCAGAAGCCGCGGAACCCGACGTCACCGAAACCGGCTGTGATGTGCACGAACAGCCCCAGCCGGCCGACGGAAGAGCGGCCTTCGAGCATGGGGACCAGATTGAACGTCTCGGTTCGCTCGACCGTCCGACCGAGGTACAACTGGTTGGGGTTCAGGACCAGCCCATCTTCGGGAATCACATACCGCCGGAAGCGGTTCGGCCGCCGCATATCGAGCACGATCTCTTCATAGACCAGAAGCTCGTTGTGCAGGCGCAGATTGTAGCTGTTGGGATTGAGCTGCCGCTCATCGAAAGGATCGATGATGATGTTGCCCCCCAACTGGGCCTTGATCTCGCTTCCGGTCAGGATCATGCGCTATACGCTATTGCGCAGGCCGAAAGAGTGCAACTGATCGGGTGTGCCGGGTGAATCGGGAACGTGGCGGGCTTCGGTGTGGCACGCCCTGACCGAAGGGAAGGGCGTGGGCGGGCATCTCGGACTTCGCCTTCGTGATGATTCTGCAAGCACAGTCCAGTGACGCACGCCACGCCCTTCCTTAGCATTCAGGGCGTGCCACACATTTCGGGCGAGAGGCGAGACAGGGAGCCGGTCACATTTTTGCCAGCGGGGGCAAACCGACGCGCGGACAGAGAGAAAGCAGCGGGCACTCGGGGCATCTCGGCCGGCGGGCGATGCACACGCGGCGTCCATGATGAATCAGTCGATGCGAAAAATTCACCCACTCCTTTTTGGGCAGCAATTCCATCAGGTCGCGTTCGACCTTCTCCGGATCGGTGTGGTTCGTCAAACCCAACAGGTGGGCAATCCGCTTGACGTGCGTGTCGACCACCACCCCCGTCGCGATGCCGAATGCCGTGCCCAGCAGCACGTTTGCCGTTTTCCGGCCCACGCCCGGCAGCGTCGTCAACTCTTCGACCGTCCGGGGAAGGACCGCGCCAAACTCTTCGACGAGTTTCGTCGCCATGCCCTTCAGGCTGCGCGCCTTGGCGCGAAAGAAGCCTGTCGACTTGATAATCTGTTCGAGGTCCGACTGCGACGATCGCGCAAGCTTTTCGGCATCGGGATACGTGCGGAACAGCTCGGGAGTGACCATGTTGACGCGTTCGTCGGTGCACTGGGCCGATAGAATCGTCGCCACCAGCAACTGGAACGGGTCTTCGTGCGAAAGGGCGCACACCGCGTCGGGATAGGCCCGCGCGAGTTTATTCGCGATCTTGACGGCACGTTGCTTTCGGTCAACGGCCTTGCTGGCAGACTTCAACTGACCCATCCGGTCCTCCAGACTGGCATATTCCGAACCCTGTCGCGCATTCGCCCGCTCCGCCATCGGGAACTCGTAGACAGATCGAACCCCCGCCGGTTACATTAGACCCATGTCTGAATATTACCCGGCACAATACCTGGAAGGCCTGCGGCTTTTCAACGCCGAAGAGTTCTTCGAGAGCCACGAGGTTCTCGAAGACCTGTGGACCGAAACCCACGACGAATATCGCAAGTTTTATCAGGGCCTGATTCAGGCGGCCGTGGCGCTTTTGCACTTCGGTAACGGCAACCTGGGAGGCGCCAAGAAGGTTTACCTGACGTCGCGTAAGTATCTCGAGCCGTACGGTCCCCGGTTTGCGGGACTGGACGTCGGGCAGTTCCTCGACGAGATGGCCCATTGTTTTCAGGAACTGGTCGACAATCAGCAGCAATATCCCACCGGAATCGAACTGCAGGACGACCGCATCCCCAAGATCCCCCTGCCCGGCGCAGCCCATACATCGACATCATGAAATCGCACCCCGAGTTTACGGCCGACCTCACCGGATTCCACGGCACGGCGCCGATTTTTCCGCTTCCGAATGTCGTGCTGTATCCGTACACGGCCCTGCCGTTGCGTGTTTTTGAACCCCGTTACCGCGAAATGGTGACGACGGCGCTGGCCGAAGAACGCCTGATTGCCATGGCGCTGCTCAAACCGGGGTGGGAGCACAACTACGAGGGCCGCCCGGCCATTCACGAGATGGTGTGCCTGGGCCGGATCACTGCCGACGAGCGTTTCGATTCGGGCGAATTCAATATCATCGTCACGGGCATCCACCGCGCGGTCGTGGTCGAAGAATTGCAGAAGGACCTGCTCTACCGCGTCGGGCAGCTCGAACTTTACCGCGACTTTTATCCGGTTGATCCGCTGGTGAACCGCGAGGTGCGGCACCACGAGCTGATGCTGAATTTCCGCAAGCTGTTCCCGAAGAGCCGGGCCGACTCGCTGTTCAGCCAGGTGCTGGAGGCCGGAATCCCGCTGGGCGTCGCGTGCGACCTTTTGGCCTCGGCGCTGCGGCTGAACCTGGCCGATAAGCAGATGCTGCTGGAAGAGCTGGATGTCGACCTGCGCAGCGACCTGCTCCTCCAGAAGATCCGCGAGCGCTTGCCGGCGGAATCGACAGCGCCGGAACGAAACCGGATTTATCCACCGGCGTTCAGCCGGAATTGAAAAGGTCGACCGCGATGGATCCGCTGCAGACGCAAGTCGACATGCCGCGCATCGAGCGCGCCGTCA
>JACQFH010000031.1 GCA_016200145.1 Planctomycetia bacterium
CTGCGTCGCCAGGCCGACGTGGTCTTCCCCGGTGTTGAGGTTTGGCAGGAAGTACGGAAAGAAGCTGCTCGAGATCTCGATTCGAATCCGGTGGCCCGCGGCGAACCGGTTCGACGTGCCGCGCCAGAATTCGATCGTGTATTCGAGCGCGGCGTTGGGCTCGATGGTCGACAGCATGTTCGGGTTGAACCGGCCTTCGTGCGCCGGGTCGCGAAACCGGGCGCGCAGGGCGCCGTCGCACAAGAGGGCGCTCGTGCCGTCAGGTGCGACGTCGACGAGGCGCACCATCCAATCGGTGTCGCGCGCCGACGTGGCGGCGTAGATCTTCGCGGTGATCGGCCCGGTCAGCTCGATGGCCTTTTCCAGCGGCGGCGTGACGTACACCAGCACGTCGTCGCGGGCCGCCCCCTCGCCGGTATCGACCGCTCCATCTTCGCAGTGACCTCCCTTGAAGGGGGAAGGCGTGGGGCGGCGCGGGTCGTACGCGTATTCGTCGGCAGGCTCGTCGGCCGGTGCGGTGGTGTCAAGCCGGCCGTCGCCGCGCAGCGTGTTCGCCTTCCCGGCGCTGTGCAGGTAGTACTTCGTCCAGCGGGTCTGCGGCAGCGGCCATTCCTTTTCGGCCCGCCAGCGGTTTTCGCCCATGACGAACAGGTGTACCGGCGGGTCTTCGTTCAGGCCGTTCTGTTCCCCTTTCAGGTGAAAATCGAAGAAGCGGCAGACGTAGCCGTCCCAGTCGAGGACGTTTTCGGTTCCGTAGTCGACGGCCCCCACCTTCTGCGTGTTGATGCCGTGCTGCCAGGCGCCGATCACCAGCCGCGGACGGCGCGCCTCGGGCGATGCGCCGTGCTTCTTCATCGCCAGGTAATTCATCGGCGAGCCGGGATGATTGGCGTCGAACCAGCCGGTGACGTTCAGCGTCGGCACGTTGACGCGCGCGTACAGCTCCGGCCGCTGGTACGAGATCGCCCGCCAGTACTCGTCGTTCGCGCGGTCCTGGACGATCCACTTCTCGAACCACGAGTTGTCGACTGCTCCGCGGCGCTGCAGCAGCGTGCGATAGGGATAAACCATATAGTCCTGCGCCCGATTGGCGCCGAACCCGCCGTACGGACCGTCGGCGACAATCTGCCCCGTCCGCCCGGACATGGCCCCGGCCCAGTCGACTGCCCAGCAGACGAGGACTCCGTTCTGGTACGGGCCGTTGTACAGCCCGTCGGGAGGCGCGACTTCGGGGACCATCGCCTTGAGCGACGGAGGAGCCGTGACGGCGGTCCACCACTGCGTCCAGCCCATGTACGACGCACCCAGCGTGCCGACCTTTCCCGTACACCACGCTTGCACGGCGATCCATTCGACCAGGTCGTAGCCGTCGGTCTTGTGCAGCGGAGAGAACGGGTCCCACTCGCCGTCGGAATCGAAGCGACCCCGGCTGTCTGAGATGACCACGGCATAGCCCCGCCGAGCGAACCAGCGGGCCCGGTTGATCATCCCCAGCGTGTTGTTGTTGTACGGCGTCTGGATCAGCAGCGCAGGAAATCGTCCGTCGCCCTCGGGGCGATAGATATCGACGCTCAGTCGGACGCCGTCGCGCATGGCGACTTTTACGCCGCGCACGCCAGCGACGGTGTGCCGCTCGGCGGAATATTTTCCAGGGTCAGGCCGCTGGCTGTGAGCTTTCCCCTCGGCAGCTTGAACGGCCTGCGCTGTGCCGGAAGTCGTCTGCCCTGCAGCGCGATTTGGGCCCATCGAGACCGCGACGAGCCCGGCGAGCATCCAGACTGCCGAGCATTGAATCAAAGCACCGACCGCTGGCCAGAAGGACACCGGTGTCCGACAGGTTTTTTTGCAGGCGCTCGCGTCGAAAACATTCAACGGCAGATTTCCACGCATCGGGTTCCGGCACCAGGCCCGAGATTCGGGCGAGTGCCAGGATACGGTCAGCCTGCGGCGCATGCCAGTCGCGCAGCGCCGGCCACGGGCGCCCAAAATGTCGTGCTGGATCTCGACTGTCGATTGACGGGACGCACTCATGCGAAATAAAAGACGGAAATCAGCCATGGATGACGTGGCAAGACCACGAATGACGCGACAGGGAAGACTGGCAAATCAGGGACAGTCCATCGTCGCCTTTCGCTCCGCGAAAGGGGCGTTCTTTCGCGGAGCGAAAGACGACAAAGGTCGACGAGTTGGAAGGGAGGGCCGATGGACCGCTCGGACGCACCCGGGGACTTACGTCCCCGGCTCGCCGGGGGATCACTTCTCTTGAGCTGCGCCGACGGGATTAAGGTCCCAGATTTCGAATGTCCCGTGTCGGACAATGTTCACGTCGGAAACCCGGTCGTTGTCGGCGCCCCCGATACACGGAAAGTTCGTCAGGCGTTTATAAAGTGAGCAAAGATGTCTCGATTGACTACGACGTTCGCTTCGACGAAA
>JACQFH010000603.1 GCA_016200145.1 Planctomycetia bacterium
GATTTCTCGACGAGATCCGCAAATGCGTCGCCGATCGCTGCGAACTGGTGGGCCTGGAGCCCCCGCCGCGGCCGGCGCCGCCACCGGAGCCGGAACCTAAGTTACCGGAAGACATCCTGAATGTCTCAATTCTCGAAAATTTTGAACCCGAGCAGCTTTTCGAAATCATCTCGCATGCAATTCAATGCGCCAAAGAAGCCAGGGCCCGTCGGGAAGAATATGCCAGGGAGCGCGCCGCCAAGGACCATGACGCCCCCCCGCGGCCGGCAACCGCCAGCCACCCGTTGGGATTTTCTCGACCGACCCCTCCTGCCGCTCCGCACGGCGGATTCAGCAGTCACCTTGACGAGGCAGCACTCCACCAGATTCTCCCCTCTCCCGCCGGGGGAGACGGGGCGCTGCGCGAGCCAGGTGAGAGTCGAAAGGAGAGAGTCGAAAGACCCCTGGAGGATTCGGGCAGCGTCACGTCAGACCCTGCTCTACCTTCTGCTTTCTCCAATCAACTCCCTCGCGAAGCGCCCCTCACCCCCGACCCCTCTCCCGCCGGGGGAGAGGGAAACAGGATTGTTGTTGCGCCGGGCCACAAAGCGGGTCCCCCAGAAAGTGCGACGATCCCCGGAACGACAACGGATCGCGTCGACGAGCCCGGGAAACCAAAACGGCCCGCCGAAACCGGCGGTCATGACTGGCCCGCGGAATGGGATTCCCCAAGGATCACCGTCGTTCGGGATGACATACCACGACCGATACCAACCGGCCCTCCGCCGGAGCTGCCTTCGTCGCACTTTTTTGAAGACGATTGACGATTCCCGCCTCGCGCAGCCTTCTCAATTATTCACTCCTGTTATTCATAAGTTTTGTCTGACCCCAGTAGGTCAGGCTGTGCCTGACGCAAATCGACTCCCGTCGGACAAAACGGGGGGCGGGCCAATACGAACAGCCTGCGAGGTACGCGATGAATGTCACGAATGGCACCGTTCGCATTGGCCTTGGGCCGTTGGAGCAGGCGGAGGCACATTGCGGAAGCGGCAGGATGCCGCTTCTACTTGCCTGGCGGCCGGGCTGCGCCTGCAACTTGGGCCAGCCCGAACGCATCAATCGTACTGGATGCGTGTTCCTGCAGTTGGTAAGATGCACTCCGTTGTCATTCCGCACTCCGAATTCCGCACTCGATTCCTCGAGGCCCGCAAATGAGCTGGTCCGCTAGCCATCCCGGTTGTGCCGAATTTCGGCGCACGGTGCGGATGAACCGCCGCGGGTTTCTGCACGCCGGAATGCTGGGGACAACCGGCCTGTCGCTTGCCGGCCTCTTGCGGCACGAGGCGCTGGCGGGCACGGCTTCGCGTCCAAATTCGGTGATCATCCTCTGGATGCGCGGGGGACCGAGTCACATCGACATGTGGGACCCCAAGCCCGAGGCGCCGGTCGAGTACCGGGGTGAATTCGGGACGATGTCGACCAGTGTGCCGGGCATCACTCTCAGCGACATGCTGCCCCGGTGCGCTCAGGTGATGTCGAAGTGGTCGATCGTCCGCAGCCTGAACCATCATGACGCCGGGCATTCGACCGGCGACCAGATCTGCTTCACGGGTTACAACAGCGGCCCGAATCCCGACGAGAATATTCATCCCAGTTGCGGCTCGATCGTCGCCGAGCAGCTCTCGCACCTGAATCGCGAGCTGCCGGCATACGTGATGATTCCGCGCCTGTTGCCGGGTGCGAATGCCGCTTACCTGGGCGTCGCCAACAAGCCGTTCGAAACGCTGGCCGACCCCGCGCAGCCGGGACCGTTCAAGGTTCCCAACTTCGAGCTGGCCGACGGCCTGACTGTCGACCGCTTGGGTGACCGCCGGGGCCTCTTGACCGGGTTCGACAGGCTGCGGCGCGAGGTCGATGCCCGCGGCCAGATTGTCGCCAACGACCGGTTTCAGCAGCAGGCGTGGGGCATCCTCACTTCGCCGGCCGCCCGCAATGCCTTCGATCTCGATGCCGAACCGCAGGCGATCCGCGACCGGTATGGGTTCATGCCGGCGTTCGATCCCGGCGCGGCCAACCGCTGCGGTGCGCCGGCCTGGAGCCAGCGGATTCTGCTGGCGCGCCGGCTGGTCGAAGCGGGAGTGCGACTGGTGACGGTCGATCTGCGCTGGTGGGACACGCACGTCAAAGGCTTCGATTCGCTCCGCCGCGGGTTTCTGCCGCGCTTCGATCAGTCGTACTCGGCCTTGATTGAAGACCTCGACCAGCGCGGCCTGCTCGACACGACGCTGGTCGTCGCCTGGGGAGAATTCGGCCGCACGCCGCGCGTCAATAACGACGCAGGCCGCGACCATTATCCGAACGTGTTCAGCGCGGCGCTGGCGGGCGGTCCGATCCGCGGCGGCCGCGTGCTGGGCGAATCGGATTCCAAGGGGGCGTTCCCGCTGGTCAATCCCAGGCCGCCGCAGGACGTGCTGGCGACGATCTACCGGCATCTCGGCGTCGACACCGAGCGGCAGTACCTGAACTCGGCCGGCCGCCCGATCAGTGTGCTCCCGTTCGGCACGCCGCTGCTCGAATTGTCGTAGGCAGACTGAGTACTCAAGCGGAATGCCGGAAAGAAAGCCGGGGCGAAGAAGAAGAGGTAGGCTCGATGGGCGTCAATCAGTGGGGGCCGTGGGTCGTAATCGCCAGCGGGGCCGGTTGGCTCCTTATTCCGCTGATACTCTGCTTTGCGATCATTCGGATCAACCGGCGACTCGGGGCAACGTTCTCACGGCTGACGCCGCACCATCGCGAGCTTTTAAGGCAGCACTTGGGGCCAGATCGCATGCCGCCGTTTCCGGTATTCAGCGACATTGGCTGGAAGTTACCCGCAGTCGCCGCGGCGCATTTCGTTGCCGGTGGCGTGTGGCTTGCCTGTGGATAGTTGGTCGGCCACCACCTGCGGCCGAAAAGCGGACCACTTTGTTAAGTACATTGTCCCAGAGTACTCAGTACTCAGTGATTGCCTTTCCTCGCCACTGGATTGTCCGTAAACTGGCACCACGTCCTCGCACTCAAATCTCATCCAGGACCTGCCTCCATGAGCGCTCCGGCACGGCAAGCGATTCCGTACGGCATGTTCATCATGCCGTTTCATCCTCCGTCGAAGCCCCTGGCACAGAGTTTCGACGAAGACCTCGAGCTGATCGTGCTCGCCGAGAAGCTGGGATTTTCGGAATTCTGGATCGGCGAACATCACACGATGAAGTACGAGCCGATCGTGATGCCCGAGATCTTTATTGCCCGGGCCCTGGGCGAAACGAAAACGATCCGCCTGGGTCCCGCCCCGGCGTGCTTGAACCAGCACCATCCGGCCCACGTTGCCAGCCGGCTGGCGTTTCTTGACCACCTGTCGAAGGGACGGCTTAACTTGTGTTTCGGTGCGGGAAGCGTGACGGCCGACCAGGAACTGTACGGCGCCGAGCCCAAAAACGCGCCCGCCATGGTCGACGAATCGCTCGACATGATCCTCAAACTGTGGGCCACCGATCCCCCTTACGAAATCTCCGGGAAGTTCTGGAATATCAGCCTGAAGAAAACGGTCGACAGTGAAACCGGCATCGGTTACATCTGGAAACCGCTGCAGCAGCCCCACCCGCCGATCGCCATTCCCGGTATGAGCCGCGGCTCGCCGTCGATGAAAATGGCGGGCAGGCGGGGTTATTCCCCCTTCGCCCACTGCCTCGTGGCGGGAAACGTCGTGGCCGATCTGTGGAAGAACTATGCCGAAGGGGCGCACGCCGCCGGGCGCGAGCCGCGTCGATCTGATTTCAAGGTCGCCCGGTCGATTTTCCTGGCCGACACGACGGCCGAGGCCGAGCGCCTTGCCCGCAAGAATTCGCTGGGCAAGAACTACGAATACATTGGCCGCCTGTTCGACAAAGGCCTGGGTCGCAAACTCTACAAGCGCGACCTGGAAATGAACGATGCCGACTGCAATCTCGATTACCTGTTCCGCGAGCAGATCATTGCCGGCGACGTCGACCATGCCCTCGAGCGCCTGCTGGCACTGCGGGAAGAGACTGGCGGCTTCGGCACGCTGGTGCTGATGAGTTACGACTGGGACGACAAGGCAAGCTGGGTCCGCAGTATGGAACTCTTCGCGAAAGAGCTGATGCCGCGCTTGAACAAGGCGGTGGGTTGAGACAATCGTTTAACCGCGCCCCGCAGGGAAGCGCGCGTCACACGTTGCGTGGGTGATTTTTTGTAGGGTGGGTCGAACGGAGTGAGGCCCACCTGCTTCGGCGACGTGGTGGGCCTCGCA
>JACQFH010000604.1 GCA_016200145.1 Planctomycetia bacterium
GTTCGGCGAAATGACCTGCACCGATCCGTCGCCGAACAGGTGCACGACTCCGCCCTGGTGCTGGCTCGACGGGCCGAACTGGGAGTCGATCCCCTGTCCGCTGGCCGGGTAGTATGGCTGAAAGTTAATTGCGTTTTCGGGGCCTGCGTAGGTCGGCGCGTTGGACTCGAGATAACGGCGCGACGCGATGGCCGCGGTCCCCCCGTCGATCCAGACGGCTGCACTTGGCTCGCGCGTCTCGGCGATAAAAATCGTCCGCGACGTGCCGTCTTTGATGTCGGAGAATTGCGTGCTCGAACGGGCATAGAAGACGCCGTCGGGCTGGGTATAGAACTTGCCGACGCTGGTGCCCCCCATGGCAACGTAATTGCGAATGGCAAACGTGAGCGATAGGCGCCCGTAGAGCGGAGACGGGCTGTAGACGGGGCCTGTGTATGACGGGCAGCGATACACCGCCGGCCGGAACGACGCCGGACCGTAATTGGCCGAATCCAGCGCCGAAACCGAGAAATTGATCTGGTTGTAGAGCGATCCCTGATCAAGATGAGGCAGGATCATGCTCGTCCAACTGTGCAGGTGATAGTTGGCCGGGAAAGGGCTCCACACGCCGAAGTCAAGCTGGCTCGTCGTACTGGAGGGCAATACTTTGAGGGCGCCTTCGTAATTGTGCAGCGCGAGCCCCACCTGCCTTAAGTTGTTGCGGCACTGCGAGAGCCGCGCGGCCTCGCGGGCCGACTGCACGGCGGGCAGCAGCAAAGCGGCCAGGGCCGCGATGATGGCGATCACAACCAGGAGCTCGATCAGAGTGAAGCCGGAACCTGCCGGCCGCGCGCGGCGCATGACATCTTTCCCTTCGGAAGCGGGGCCGATTCTCCCATGATCATGCGCGTCTGATTATTTTACGCCCGCGGGACGCGCGGATTCAAGTAGCCACCTGTGGTGAATTCGTTGCCTGCAGACTAAAATGAGGATCGTTCGTCAGGATTCGCCGCTGAACAGGAACTGTTTTCCGACATGCCTGTACCCCACGTTATTGTCCTCCGCGCACCGGGAACCAACTGCGACGTCGAGACCGCGCACGCGTTTGAACACTGCGGAGCGCGCGCCACACCGGTTCACCTGTTCCGCGTGCTCGAGCGTCCAGACATTCTCAAGGATTTTCAGATCCTCTGCATTCCCGGCGGCTTCAGTTATGGCGACGATGTCGGCGCGGGAGTCATCTTCGGCGGGCAGCTCCGGTCGCGGCTAGGGGGCGCGCTGCGAGAGTTTCTGCAGGCCGACAAACTCGTCCTGGGCATCTGCAACGGCTTCCAGGTTCTGATGAAATCGGGAATTCTTCCAGCAGGCGCCGAGCGCTGGCCGGCGACCGACGGCGATCCGCCCGACGCCACCCTCACCTGGAACGACAACGGCCGCTACACCGCGCGGTGGGTCAAGCTTCACACCGGCGACAGTCGTAGCGTGTTCCTGCAGGGGATCGGCGCGATCGACCTTCCCATCGCGCATGCCGAAGGCAAAGTTGTCGCCCGCAACGACGACATCGTCAACGAATGGCGCAAACGCGGACAAATCGCGCTCTGCTATCAGCACGACGACAATCCGAACGGCTCGACTGCCGACATTGCGGGCCTGGCTGATCCCACCGGCCGGGTGCTGGGCTTGATGCCTCATCCCGAGCGAAACATGTATGCGACCCAGCATCCGCACTGGACCCGCCGCCCGCAGGATTCGGACGAAGGAGACGGCATGAAACTGTTCCGCAACGCCGTCGAATACTTTGGATAATTGGCAGACAACCTGCGTGGCGTTACCGAGTTCGTCGCAGAGCGGGCACCGGCAACAGGCATGACGCCTGAGGTTGAGAAACCCTCAAGCCTCACGTCTCAAGCCTGCGACCTCGGTCAACTGATCGCGCCGGTGAAGAGCGGCTCGATGACTGAGCCACGGTTCAGTTGCACTGGGCGACCGAGGCGGTCGTGGACATCCACGCCGGGGTCGACGCCCAGCAGCGACAGCACCGTCGCGCCGACGTCGTCGGGCGAATAGGGCATCGTCACCGGGTAGGCGCCGATGTCGTCGGACTTGCCGATCACCTGGCCGCCGCGCACGCCTGCGCCGGCGAACAGCCCGAAAAAGCACGGCGCCCAGTGGTCGCGCCCCGCCTTCTGCTTGGGGGGCGAATTCAGCTTGGGAGTCCGCCCGAATTCACCGAGCAGCATCACCAGTGTGTCTTCCAAAAGGCCCGATTCACCCAGATCATCCAGCAGCGCGGCGGCCCCCTGGTCGAACGGCGGCAGCAAGCGCTTCTTCAGCGTCGGGAAAATGTCGCCGTGATTGTCCCAGTTCTGAACGTTGCCCATGTTCACCTGGACGACAGGCACGCCGGCCTGACGCAGTCTGCGGGCCAATAACAGCGACTGCCCGAAGCTGTGCCGCCCGTACCGGTCGCGCACCGTATTGCTCTCGCGATGCATCTCGAATGCCTGCGCGATCTTGCTCGAAGTGAGCATGGTGAACGCCAGTTGCTGCTCATCCGAAAGCCGCCGCGCTTCGGCCGCTTCGTCGAGTCCCTGGCGCTGCCGGTTGACTTCATCGAGCAGCGCGCGGCGGTTTTCGAGGCGCGAAACGTCGATCCCCTGCGGCAACTGGAGCGCGTCGACGCGGAAGTCGGGCTTGTTCGGGTCGCGGGTGATCTGCCACGGATCGTGCCGGGCCCCTAGAAAACCGGCGTGCTGGCCCGGCCAGGTGAGCGGGCCTTCTTTCAGAAACGTCGGCAGGTTGACTCCCGTGGGAATGCCGTCGTTGCGGGGATGGAAGTAATCGCAGGCCGACGCATAACCGGGAAAATCGTCTCGCGAGGCGACCTTGTCGAAGAACGCCCCGGGCTGCTTGTTGCCCGTCAGCACGTGGTGCGTGGCGACCAGGTGGTTGTTCTCGCCGTGCGACAGCGAGCGGACGATTGAATACCTGTGTGCCTGCGCGGCCAGCAGCGGCAGATGTTCGCACACGTGCAGGCCCGGCGTCGACGCGGCGATCGTCTCAAACTCGCCCCGGATTTCGGCCGGCGCCTCGGGCTTCATGTCGAACGTGTCGTGATGGCTGGGCGCGCCGGTCAGATAGACGATGATGACCGATTTCGTCGACTTCGTGGCAGCCCCGCGCGCGCGATTCCGGTTTGCCGCCCGCAATGGCTTCGCGAACAGCGATTGCAGGCCGACGCCGAGCAATCCTGAATACCCGACCTGAACCACCTCTCGCCGCGTCAGGCCCCGCGCGTGCCGGTGAGGGCCATTCGCGCCTGGCAGGCGACCAGACTCATTCGACATCACGCACTCCGCGATTTCATGAGAGTTTTCGTACGGACTTCTTGCCGCACGAGATCATCCCGTCGATGCATCCATGCAACTTGATCTCAAACTATTTGATCGGCATTCCGAATGCCGGTCAATAGCGGGCGTTAACCCGGGATGGCCACACCGGACATCACTTGACGGTGCGGGAGGCGGAAGCCAGAGTGCCCAGACCGGCCGAATCAGTACCCCTTGCCTGTTGACTGAATCTTGTCGCTTCGAAAGGATCCGCTTCGATGATTCGACTCCGTCTTGTTGCGACATGCCTTGTGATCATCGGTTGTGCAGGCTGGCTTTCCCCCGCGCAGGCTGAGTTTCAGGCAGGAACCGCCTTGCGGATCATCACTCCCGACCCGTTGCTCCCCGTCTCGGGAGGCGTCGGCATTCCGAAGCCTGCGACAGAGAAAAAGGGCGAATTGACCGCTCGGGCGATCGTCTTTCGGCAAGGAAGTGAATCGGTGGCCGTCGTGCAGTTGGACTTGCTGGGGTTTCCCTCGGTGCTCGGAAATCGCGTCTGTGCGCTGGTCCCGCGCCTGCCCAAATCGAACATTCTCATCGGATCCACCCACACGCACAGTGCGCCGGATTGTTATGCCTTCCCGGATGGCAAGGGAGGACACACCGGCGATCTGAAATACATGGATCTGGTCTGCACCAGGGCCGCCGAGGCCGTCAACGAAGCGCTCGACCGGCTGCAGCCGGCAAGCCTCAAGATCGCCACCGGCGAAGCCAAGGGGAAAATCGCCTACAACTATTATGCTCCGGATCTGTACGACCGCCGGATGAGCGTGATCCAGGCCGTCGACCCCGCAGGCAAGGTGCTGGCCACGCTCGTTAACTATGCAATTCATCCCGAAGTGCTCGGCAGCGGCGTCGGCATCCTCAGCCCGGACGCCATCGGTCCCCTGTGCGACAAGTTGCAGGCAGAGACCGGCGGCTTCGCCATGTTCATGAACGGCGCACAGGGAGGCATGATCACCGCAGACAATCGCGACCTCGGAGCGCCCCGCGACATCAGCCGCGCGGTTTGGAATGACCATCGCACCTGGGAGGAATGCCTGCGGATCGGCCATCTGATGGCGGATGAAGCGCAGCGGATCGTGAAGGACGCCCCGGTCCAGAAGGATCCCCAACTGGTCTGCCAGTCGCTGGACGTCCGGTTTCCCGTGGAGTCACCGATGATGCAGGCCATTCTGGTTGGCTCGCCGCTGAAGTATCCCTTCAACGCGGACCGGTCGGTTCAGGCACGGCTCAATCTGGTGAACCTGGGCAATGCCCAGATCCTGACGATTCCCGGCGAAGCGCTGCCGAATATCGGCTTCTACCTCAAACGAAAAATGCGCGGCGAGCACAATCTGCTGTTCGGGCTGACGAACGACGCCTTTGGATACATACTGACCAAAGTGGATTTCCAGAGCTTTCCCCGTTACGACTACATTTCGCGAACATCGCTGGGCGAGTTGACGGGAGAAATCCTGATCGACAACGCTTTGCTCATCATCGACCGGTCTCCGCCCCCGGAGCGCCTGCCGGCAAAGTAGCCCCGACGCCCGCAGGGCAGGTCACGCCGACGGGACGCTGCGGCCCGCTGGCCCGTCACACAGATTTCGTTATCCTGCGTTTCATGCGCCTGAATACGCTGATCACGCCGACCGGCCGGCTGCGCGTCGAAGAGTCGGCCGAGAGCCTTCCCGATATCGACGACTCGACTGGGCCGCGCATGGTGGAGGCGTTCTCGGAATCGAATGCCGCAGGGCTGGTGCTGCTGGCGTCGCACGAGTTGGACGAATCGTTGCCTGCTGGTCTCGTGTTCTGGCGAGGACTGTCGCGGAGGTTCTTCCAGGCCGTCTGCCAGCAGGGTGAAAGCGGTTTCAAGAATTGGAAAGCGCTTCTGCCGCCGTCCGATGCGGAGCTGGAGCAATTCGTTTCCGATGCCCCCCCCATGCGGGGCCTCGAATACTTGAACGTCGTCTTGATCCGGGCGTTGTGGAGTGAATTGCGAGGACTGGTCGTCGCCTGTGCAGCCAAACATCCGGCCGGCCCGGCAGCCTACCTGGCCACCGTGAATCCGTTGTGGCACCTGCTGGGACGTGTGACGTTTCATCTGGCCGAAAACAAACGCGACCCCGCGCGACCGTTCGCCTTTCTGGCGACTTACACGCACCAGTTGTCGCGACAGTCGCGCCTGCAACACCTGCCTCTGGCCGAGGCCGTCAAGACCTATGCCGGCGCCAAAGACCTCTCGAAGCTCGAATCGCTGCTGGAGCCGGTTCGCAGGGCCGCCGGGCAGAGCGGGCTGGTTCGCGAATTGCTCGATTCCAAGGCGCTCTTCTCGCCGCAGGGTTGGACGATCAGGCAGGCGCATCGTTTTCTAACCGAATCGCCGCGCATGGAAGAAGCGGGGGTCGTCGTGCGAGTTCCGGACTGGTGGGCGGCCCGGCGACAGGCTCGCCCCCAAGTGCAGGTGCGCATCGGGTCGCAGCCGGCCAGCGCCATTGGACAGGAGGGCCTGCTCGACTTTGACGTCGGACTCGCGCTCGAAGGCGAGCCGCTGACCGACGACGAGCGACGCCATCTGCTGGCCGCAGCGGAGGGACTCGTGCTGCTGCGCGGCAAGTGGGTGGAAGTCGATCGCGGACAACTGCAACAGGCGCTCGACCACTGGAAATCGCTCGAGCGCCAGCACGCGAACGGCATCAACTTTATCGACGGCATGCGGTTGCTGGCCGGGGCGAATCTGGGCGCAGGCGATTCGGAAGATCAAGAGTCCGCCGGCTGGTCGCGCGTCATGGCCGGCGACTGGCTCCAGGCGACGCTCGAGCGCATGCGCCGGCCGGAGACAATTGGGGCCTTTCAGCCGGGCCAGGATCTGTCCGCCACGCTGCGTCACTATCAGGCGGACGGCGTCCGCTGGTTGTGGTTCATGACCGAACTGGGGCTGGGGGCGTGCCTGGCCGACGATATGGGATTGGGCAA
>JACQFH010000605.1 GCA_016200145.1 Planctomycetia bacterium
GCACACGCATCACACGGCTTCGTCAACCGGCAGCCGCTGTTACAACTGCCACATGCCGCACACGACCTACGGCCTGCTGAAAGCCATCCGCAGCCACACGATCGACATCCCCAGCGCGGCCGCCAGCGTCAAAGTCGGCCGCCCCAACGGCTGCAACCTGTGCCATGTCGATCAGACGCTGGCCTGGACCGCCCGTCACCTCGAAGAGCGGTACTCGATCCCACCACCGGAACTGGACGAAGACCACACGAAAATCTCCACCGCGGTGCTGTGGGCGCTCAAGGGAGATGCGGGCCAGCGCGCACTGGCGGCCTGGCACCTGGGCTGGGAACCCGCGGTGGAGATTTCCGGCAACCACTGGCAGGCGCCGTACCTGGCTGCCTTGCTGGACGATCCCTATCTGGCGGTCCGGTTCATGGCGCGGCGCAGTTTGCGGAAACTGCCCGGGTTCGAAGATTTTCAATTCGATTTTCTGGGAGCAAAGGCAGAGATTGACGGCGCCTTCGATCGGGCCCTGCACATCTGGCGGAACGGCCTCGCGAGCCGGAATGCAAGCGAGACGCCCGGCGTCAAAACGCCGCCGGTATTCGCCGAGCGCCTGCTGCTGTCCCCCGAGGGAACTCTCGACCAGGCCCTGTTCGACCGTTTGAAATCCGAACGCGACGACAAGCGGGTCTGGCTGGCGGAATGACGTGCCACCGATGCCGGCATTCGATGAATTCACCATTAGTGACGGAGGTTTGATCCGGTGAGAATTCATGCAAAGCGCGCGTTGGCTGTGTCTGCAATGCTCGTATTCTCAATCGGGATCGTGCCGGCCCTGCACGCCGCCGAGGACACGGCCTGGCAGCCGGAAAAGACGTGGGCGGTGGTCGTCGGCGTTCTCGAATGGAAGCAGGCAGGGCTCCTGCACGAGTTCCCCAAATCCGGGCGGCGCGATGCCCAACTGGTGGACATGCTCAAGCGGCGCGGCGTCGCTTCGGATCGGATTGTGTTTCTTGAAGACCGCCATGCCACTCGGGAGCGGATCTTCGCAACGCTCAGCGAAGTGCTCCCGCGGACGAATCCCGGAGATACCTTCCTCTTTTACTACGCCGGTCACGGGCTGCGCTCGAACGACAACCAGAAAACGTACCTGGCCAATTACGACATCACCGCCGAGACCGCCCGCACGGGCCTCGCCGTGGCGACGGTTGTCGACACGATCGAGCGGGAATTCCGCGGCTCGCAGGTGCTGCTGGCGGCCGACTGCTGCCATTCAGGCGCCCTGGGGGTCGAAGCGGCAAAACGGCACGGCCGCACTTCTTATGCCGCCCTGACGTCGGTCCATCCAAACGGAACCTCCACGGGCAACTGGACGTTCACCGAATGTCTGCTGCGCGGAATGGCCGGGGATGCGCTGGCCGACCTGAACGCCGACGGCGTCGTCATGCTCGAAGAACTCGCTCGGTACACGGAAGAGGAACTGGCGTTTGCCGAAGGGCAGCTCGCGTCGTTCGTGCCGGGCAAGGGTTTCAATCCAAAGCTGGCGCTGTCGAAGGTGGAGCATCCCCACGCCGCCGGCGTCGGCCGGCGCATGGAAGCGGAATGGCGGGGATCGTGGTGGCCGGTGCACACGCAGGCTGTGGAGAACGGCAAGACGAAGATCCATTACGCCGGTTTCGGCGCCGAATGGGATGAATGGGTTGGCCCCGAACGCCTGCGTGATTATCATCCGCAGACGATTCCCAAAGGAACGAGCGTCCAAGTGTTGTGGCAGGGCAAATGGTGGCCCGCCAAGGTGAAAGGCTCGCGCCTGGGCCTGCAGTTCATCGAATACAACGGCTTCGGCCACGAATGGGACGAATGGGTCGGCCGCAAACGAATCCGCCAATAGGCGTCTCTGCGAACGATTAGCGCCCCATCGGAATTCTGAAACCAAAGTCCGTCAAATATAATATATTAAGGGACACGGGGACTGGTCTGAATCTCGATGGGTTGGAAGGGACACCGCTGGAATGCAGCCGCGTAACACGGGTCAGAAATCATGGGTCAACCGCGTTTTCCTGTTCACTGCACTTTCGATGGTCGCCGCCGGTCCGATCGGCCGTGCGAAGGCCGATGAGCGGCAACCGTCTGCTGAAGCAATTGTCCGGCTCGATCTTTCGGTGCTGGACACCGCGGGAGTGACCCATTCGCTGCGTCCGGAGCCGGGCCGGGAATCGCTGGCCTTCGTGTTCCTGCAGACCGAATGTCCGATTTCGAACGGGTACGTCCCCGAGCTCAACCGGCAGTGGATCGCGTTGCGCGATTCGCATGCGCGCTTGCGCTTGTATGGCGTGATTTCGGACCCTGGCACGACGCGCGCCGCTGCCGCCGCGCACGTCGCCAAATTTAAATACGAATTCCCCGTTCTGTTCGATTCGTCGGGCCTGCTCGCCCAGGCGCTGAAACCGACACATGCTCCTGAGGCGTTTGTCGTCGACGGAGAGCGGAAGGTCGCCTATCGCGGCCGGATTGACGACCTGTATGCCGACATCGGCAAGAAACGCACGAGCGCGACGCGGCACGATCTAACTGATGCGGTGACGGCCGTGCTGGCGGGCCAGGCCCCCGCAACGCCGCGCACCGAACCGGTGGGGTGCCTGTTCGAATCGGCCCCATCGCCGGCGACGGAAGGTAAGGTCACCTTCGCACGCGACATCGCCCCGATCGTGTTCGCCAACTGCGCGAAGTGCCATCGCGACGGGGAAGTCGCGCCGTTTCCGCTGATGACCTACGCCGACGCCGCGAAGCGCGCCAGACAAATCGTGCGCGTCACTGCGTCGCGATTCATGCCCCCCTGGAAACCCCAGCCCGATTTCGGGCACTTCGTCGACGAGCGCCGGCTGACCGACCGGGAACTGGAGCTGCTGAGAGTCTGGGCCGAGTCGGGCGCCCCGCAGGGGAACGACAGCGACCTGCCCCCGCCGCCGCAGTTCGCCGAGGGCTGGCAAGTCGGCGAGCCTGACCTCGTCGTGGGAATGTCTGAGCCATTCGAGATCCCCGCCGACGGTCGCGACGTGTTTCGCAATTTCGTGATCCCCTCGGGCGTTGCCGAAGACAAGCTGGTGGCGGCGGTCGAGTTCAGGCCCGGCAACCGGAGGGCCGTGCATCACGCGATCTTCTACCTCGACACGAGCGGCATCGCCCGCAAGAAGGATGCCGACGACCCCGGCCCCGGTTACGGCAGCTTCGGCGGACCGGGTTTTGTCCCCAGCGGGGCGATTGGCGGCTGGGCGCCGGGGGGCACGCCGCAGGTGCTGCGCGACGGCATGGGCCGCCCCCTGCGCAAGGGCTCCGACATCGTCATCCAGATTCACTACCACCCGACCGGAAAACCCGAAATCGACCAGTCGAGCATCGGCATTCATTTTGTGAAAGGCACGGAAAAGACGAAGGCGGCGGCGGCCATCATGGTGATCGACCGCCGGTTGTACATTCCGCCCGGCGAGGCCGATTACCGCATGGCGGGCTCGTACACGCTGCCGCACGACGTCACGTTCGTCGGCATCACGCCCCACATGCACCTGCTGGGGCGCGAGATGAAGGCCGTGGCGACGCTCCCCGACGGGGCCGTGCAGCCATTGATCTGTGTCAAGGACTGGAACTTCAACTGGCAGGACCAGTACCAATTCGCGCAGCCGATCCGGCTGCCCAAGGGGACAAGGCTCGACGTCACCGCGCGTTACGACAATTCAGACCAGAACCCGCTCAACCCCAACACGCCCCCGAAAACCGTGACCTGGGGCGAGCAGACCCCCGATGAAATGTTCATCTGCTTTTTCCTGGTGTCGACCGACGAACCGCGACAGCTCTTTCCGCTGATTCTGGACAACGTCCGCGCGATGGGCCCGGCGCTGCAGAAGAAGCGCGACAAGCCGGCAGCGCCGGCGGGGGATTGAGGCGGGGAGGATGAGGAGAATAGAGCGAGGGGCGAAGAGCGAATTGTAGGTCAGGCTGTGCCTGACGCAATCGGCTGTCGTCGGTCGAGGCGGTATCCGGCCAATGGGACTGGCGAGGGAGTATTGGCCTTGAGTGCCCTCAATTTGATTGCGAGCGCATCGCCGTCAGGCACAGCCTGACCTACGCATTCCAGCGCCGCCCACGTCGAACTGACTCCGATCGCTCTTCTCACTTCGCCCTTCCCAATCCTGGAGCCTACCGGGCCGCGGGTTCTTCAGCGGGCTTTGCGTCGGGGAAAAGCGTCTTCAGGGCGTCGCGAATCTGGTCTTCGAGGTGTGGATTGCCGCCGATGAAGACGCGCGAGACGACTCCTTCGCGGTCGATGATCACCGTCTGGGGAATGGCGGTGGCCTGGTACTTGCCGGCGACAGCGCCGTCGCGGTCGAGCGCCACATTCAGGTCGAGCTTGTGCCGCTCGAGCATCGACTTGATCTGTTTGGGCGCCTCTTCGATGTTGACGGCCACAAGCTGCACCCCCTGATCGGCGAACGCCCGGGCGGCGCGGTCGACCTGCGGCATGGCCGCCAGGCACGGCCCGCACCAGGTCGCCCAGAAATCAAGCACGATGACCTTGCCCTTCTGTTCGGCGAGCTTGAACTTTCCGCCGGCGAGCAGATCCAGCTCAAACGGCGGCGCGGGCTTGCCGACCAGCGCCGATTCGGTGCCTGCGCCTTCGCCTTCAGAATCGCCGGCCTGGACGAATTTCGGATCGACGGCGTTCTGCAGTTTCCATTTCTGGTAGGCGAGCTGCGCCGCGGCCTGCTCGATCATGGAACCGATCATGAGCTG
The DNA here is from genome assembly GCA_016200145.1 of Planctomycetia bacterium. GTDB lineage: Bacteria > Planctomycetota > Planctomycetia > Planctomycetales > Planctomycetaceae > JACQFH01. The sequence goes on from JACQFH010000605.1 coordinate 4,774, forward strand.
GTCGATCTGCTTGATGGCGACCCGGCAGGCCCCCAGCACGTCGCTGTGGCCCGAGAGAGTGGCGTCGGCGAATTTGTCGGGGATGAATGTCAGCCGAATGCCATCGCTGCGCAGCACCTGCACCCGGCCATCGAGGTCTTCGGCGGGGGGCGTGGCGGCGGCTGCGTCTTTGTCTTTGTCGCCCGTCGCGGCAATCAGATCTTCTGAGTGCAGCCAGATGATGCGTGCGATACGATCTCGCGGGATTGTTTTCGTTTCCAGCCGCACCTCGACCTGCAGGTTGGTTTCGTCCATGCCGACGATCCTGCCGCGCAGGTAGTCACCGTTCTTCGAACGGATCAGGTGCGTGGGGGGGTTGTCGCGCTGCATGCGCGGGAGGGTGAGCAGGCGATTGCGTTTGGGGGCCGTCAGCCCCGGAGCGTTGTTGGGGTCGCGGACCA
>JACQFH010000673.1 GCA_016200145.1 Planctomycetia bacterium
CAGCCCGAAAAGATCCCCACGATGGTCGACGAGCTCGAAGATCTGACCGGTCCGCGCCGCGACGAGCTCTTGCAGATTGTCGAAAAGATGAAGTCTCAGCGAAATGGCGTGATGCTGGGCACGTCGGTGCTGAAGCGCCTCAAGAAGCGCGTCGGCGAGCGGATGAAAATTACCAGCTTCAATTTCCGGGGAATCGAGCTGGAAGTCGAGATCATTGGCGCGACTCCGGAAGGAACGCGGCATGACACGAGCTCTTTCATGAATGCCGAGTACCTGAACGCGGCCTTCGACGACTACAAGGCGAAAAACAAGAATCAGCCGCATCCCATGGCTGACAAGTCGCTGGGGCTGGTCTGGCTGCGATTCGACACCAGATCCGATTTCGAACGAGCGGCCGCCCAGATCATGAATTCCCCGCTGTACGCCAATCCGGCGGTGAAATGCGAAGCGGCTTCGTCGGCGATCGCGACATTTCTCGAATCCCTCAAAGACATTTTCTGGGCCATGCGCTGGCTGCTGGCCCCGGCGGTGCTGGTGACCCTGTCGCTCGTCATTGCCAACTCCATCAGCATCTCGGTGCGCGAGCGGCGGATGGAAATCGCCGTGCTCAAAGTGCTGGGTTTTCGACCTGGTCACGTGCTGGGGCTGATTCTGGGCGAAGCCGTGCTGATCGGGGCCGCTTCGGGCCTCGCCAGTGCTGCGGGGGCGCTGCTCCTGGTGAACCGGGTCTTCGGAGGCATCAATTTTCCGATCGCCTTCTTCTCGAAGTTTTTCATCCCGGTTGACGCCCTCGTGTGGGGGTTGGCCATTGGCACCCTGACGGCGTTCGCCGGGGCGGCCGTTCCTGCCTGGTCGGCCCGGTCGGTGAAGGTGGCAGACGTGTTCGCCAAAGTCGCTTAGGGATCCGCAATCAGGCCAGAATTTCAGGAACACCGGCATGGGGCCTCCTAAACCATCAGCATTCGATCAGGTCGTGCAGATCCTGTTTTTTTCTGGATCGAAGGAACTGGCCCTGATCCTTGCCTGTTTCCTGGGACTTCTGGTTGCGCTTCTCGTGATCGGCCGTGTGCCGATCAGCTACAACCTGCGAAACCTGGCGATCCGCTGGAAGACAACCGTCATGACGGGGCTGGCCTTTACGCTGGTTGTCGCGTTGATGACGGTGATGCTGGCGTTCGTCAACGGGATGTACAAGCTGACCGAGAAGAGCGGGCAGCCGGGAAACGTCATCGTGCTCGCCGACGGCGCGACCGACGAATCGTTCAGCACGCTGTCGTTCGTCGATTCGTCCGACATCGAGCGCGAGCCGGGCGTGCTCAAGGACGACCGCGGCGCGGCACTGTGCAGCAAGGAAGTGTACGTGATCGTGAATCAGGAAATCCCCGTTGCTCAGGGGGAAAAGCCGCGCCGGCGGTTTGTGCAGGTTCGCGGCGTCGAAGACCCGGCCATTGCCGGCGCGGTCCACAGTCTTCGACTGCGCGAAGGAAGCCGCTGGTTCTCTGAGGCAGGAATCGAAGAGGCCGCGCCGGGCGATGCGCAGGCAACCGGCGACGTCGTCATCCAGGCGGTGCTGGGGAACGGCCTAGCCGCGGAGCTCGGAAACGACAGGCCCCAGCGGCAACCCCTGCGCGTCGGAGACACGTTTTCGCTGGGCGCGCGCACCTGGAAAGTCGTGGGAATCCTCGACTCGACGGGCTCGACGTTCGATTCCGAAGTCTGGGCCAAGCGGGCCCGCGTGGGCGAAGATTTCGGCAAGGCCAACATGTTTTCGTCCTACCTGATTCGCACGGAAGGCGCCCAGGCGGCCGAGGCGCTCGCCGAGCGACTCAAAGGCTACAAGAAGGCGGCCCTCAATCCGCAGCCCGAAACCAAATATTTCGTGCAGCAGGGAGAGACCGGGAAGCAGTTCCTGGTGGCCATCATCGTCATCGCCGTCGTCATGGCCGTGGGAGGCGCCCTGGGCGTGATGAACACGATGTACGCCGCGATCAGCCAGCGGACCAAAGATATCGGCGTCCTGCGGATTCTGGGATACGCGCGCTGGCAGATTCTCGTGTCGTTTCTGCTCGAATCGCTGGTGCTGGCTTTGCTGGGGGGCCTGCTGGGGTGCGCCATCGGGATGCTCTCTGACGGGCTGACGGCGCGGAGCGTCGTTTCCAGCGGGCCCGGCGGCGGCAAATCGGTCGTCCTGCAGATGGTCGTCAGCCGCGAGATCCTGATGACCGGCCTGATCCTGTCGCTGGGCATGGGGACGATCGGCGGATTTCTGCCGGCCGTCTCGGCGATGCGCTTGCGGGCGCTGGAATCGTTGCGCTAACCGGCTGTTGAAAAAGGGGACTGTCCCTTTCCAACGAGTCGACTCTCCGCGACAAATCGGTATCGCCGAGAGGGACTGTCCCCTTTTTCAACGCTCTTTTTCACGCGGCTCAACGCAAAGAAAAAAAATAGGTCCAACCGGGACCGTGCCCTCCCGGTTGGACCTGATACCCCACTCACTCGCTCACTCATCTCTCTACGAACGTTGTCTCGTGCTAGCGCCCGGCGCGGGCGACCACTTTCTTGTGCTCGGCACGGGCCTTGTGCGAGGCGGCTGTGCCGTTCAACGAGTATTCGGACGGGAATTCGGCAACCGGCTGCGGGGCCAGGTCGAAGCCGTCGTGCCCGACGGCGTCGAAGAACTGGTTGAACCACAGCATCTTGCGAACGTTCGGCTGGGGCGAATAGAGGCGGATCCGCACCCCCGTTTCGAACCAGTCGAACAGCATCCCGAAGAAGCCGCTGGGAATGTATTTCACGTAAGTCATGTCGACGGCGATCGCGCGATGCTTCTCGGCCTTGATCAGCCGGGTGAGCGACTCGCGGAGCAGGGCCATATCGGCCCCGTCCCAGATTTCCATGCTGCCAAGTTCGAGAACCGTGAATCCGTCGCGCGGTACGAGTCGCAGAGGTTTCTTCGACATGGGCCCGTTTTCTTCTGGAGTCTGATTTCCGACGGGAGACTTCGACAGAACCAGACAGAGGCAAACGACGGGCCAAACTGCGACGATGGGACTCTGCTGCGAGCATGTCGTTAATCCTTACGGCACATCAGGTTGCGGCAGTCGGCGCAAAACAGGATTAGACCGGTTGCACCGGCGCGCTGTCCTTGGTGAACAATGACCGGTTGCGCTGTCGGCTCGACGCGACATGACATGGTGCGGTCTCCGGTGGGTTGGGTCCTGGACTTTGCTTTGCCGTCGCGCGCGGCGCGACCCCTGCCACCTCGTGTGGCAGGTGAAGGAGTTTTTTTTTGCTATCGACGCAAATTGAATCGAACGGGCGCCGATGACCGCAGCTAAGGAAACTTATTCACCTGCCGGGCAAGCCGGCAGGGGTCTTCTCATGCGTCGGCGTCGGCCGTCTAGCCAAACAAACTCATTCACCCGCCGGATGAACCGGCAGGGGTCGGTCGAGACAGATTTTCGGGAGGGCGAAGCTCCTGCTGAGCCGCCACGTTGTGGCTGTTGCAATGACCCAAACTTGTCGGAACCGGCCCCCAAACTTGAGGGGACCGGGCCTCAAACTTGAGGGGACTCGTCGCAGCGCGCAAGTTTGGAAATCTCCGCAGTTTCTTCCAGACTTGCGCGCCCCGCGTCAATGTTGCGCGCGCTTTCCTGTGCGCCCTCCTGCGGCGCTTCGGAGAGCATCCACCGGCTCTTGCCCTGAAACCCCTGCTTATCAACTGTGACGTGCAATTCCGTCCGCACGCTGCGCAGCATGTACTGCGTGATTCCGGCTTCGGATGCCAGTCGGTCGATTTCCTCTTTCAGGCGCGGGCCGCTCGACAGAACCCCTTTCAGCCACGTCGCGGCGACGGCGAACCGGAAGCCGGAGTTGGATTCCGTGGCGAAGTCATCGGTCCGCAGATCAACCGGCTCCGGGTCCCAGGCGATGGACCCGTGGTTGGGGTCGACAGTGAGCCCGAGCGCCGGCCCCAGCCCCTCCACCGGGAACTTGATCGGCAGCAGGACGGTTTTGTTGTCGCGCCGTTCCGAGCTGACTACGCCCCAGGCGGTGTCGGCCGCGGCGGTCAGCATCTTGTTCTCGACTGCCGGGACGAATCGTCGGCCTGGCGCCGCCGGCTTCAGCCGCGTGACCGCCACGACAGCCACGCCGTAATCATACGCCAGCTCGGCCAGCAGGTCGGCCGACCGTCGAACGGCGCCGTTCCCCCCGCGGACATCGAAAAAGGCCTCGATCGGATCGAGGACAACGAGCTGCACACCCGCCAGCGCGCGGACGGCGCCGCGCAGGTTCCCGATATCGAGCGGCAAGCGCAGAGCCCGGCAGATTCTGTCGCGCCCTTTGCCGAGCAGGCGGAACACGCCGTCCAGGCAGAGGATGCGGGTCATGTCGGCGCCGGCGCGGACAAGCCCGGGGACGCAGAACGTGGCGCGCTCGGGCTGCGGCGAACAGTAAATCACGATCGCCGTGGAAGATTGTTCGTCCGCAGCGCTCGATGCCCCTGTTGCGGAGTCACGAGGGCCTGAGTCCGTGAGGGAATCGCGCGGGCCGGCCGCGTCGGGCCAGTCGCCACCGCGCGACAGGCGGGCGGCGAGATCGTGGGCGACGAGCGATGCGCTGCGGGTGTCGTCGCCGGCCAGCAGGGTCAGCCGCTCGAGCGGAATGCGGTTTGGCCAGAGCCATTCCGCTGGGCATTCGCGGACGTCGCAGCCCCATTCGAGGATCAGCGGCTCGCGCTGCCGATCGGCGACGACGGCCTGCGAATGCCAGTCGATTTTCGTGCTCCGCTCTTTGAAGATCCTGCGCAGATCGCGTCCGAAGAAGAAGGGGTCGACGCGGTCGGAAACTTTTGTGAGCCGCAGCGGGGAAGGCGTGTCTTGCGGCGGGCGCGGCGTGCCATTTCGCCGCCAGCGCGGCCGCGTCGCGTTCGTGTCGTCGTGGCCGCAGTCTCCAGGCTCCGCTTCTCTTCTTGAGCCTTCCGCAATTTCGTCGGCCAGCGCTTCGCGGCCGATGTCCTCATTATTTTCCGCAACCGCAACGTCGTGATCTGCCTGTGCCCGCATAAAAAATGCTCCTGAAACGGTCGAAGTGGCCTCTTCGGCATTCCCCATTCCGAACTCCGAATTCCGAACTCCGAATTTTCCTC
>JACQFH010000652.1 GCA_016200145.1 Planctomycetia bacterium
CGGGCGGCATCGCCACCCAGGAGGATCTGGTTTCCATCGCCAACCTGGTCCGCGGCAAAGACGTCGCCGTCTTCAGCGACGAGCCGTATTGCCACATGGTCTGGAAGGGGCGGCATCGTTCGCTGCTCGAGCAGCCTGGCATGCTCGAGCAGTGCGTGGCGGCGTACACCTTCAGCAAGTCGTACAGCATGAGCGGCTGGCGACTGGGGTTTGCCGTGTCATCGGCCGAAATCGCGGATGCCATCGCCAAAATGATCAACACGTGCCTGTCATGCGTCCCGCCGATCGTGCAACTGGCGGGGGCCGCGGCCCTGGGGAACGACCAGGTAGAGCGCGATCGGGTGATGCAACTCTTCCGCGAAAAAGTCGTGCTGCTGACGACCGGGCTGAACAAGATTGACGGCTTTCGCACCCTCGACCCGACCGCGACGTTTTACGTGTTTCCCAACGTGGCCCCCGTCTGCAATCGCCTGGGAATCACCAGCCACGGGCTCGCACTGTACCTCTTGGAAGGGGCTGATGAGGAATTCGGCGTGGCCTGCCTGGGAGGCGAATGCTTCGGCGACGCGGGGGCGGGTTTTCTGCGGTTCAGTTGTGCCGAGCCGAACGACCGGCTGCAGCAGGCGCTCGACTTTCTGCCGGTCGCCATTTCGCGCACCGACCGCGTGACGGCGTACCTCGAGCGACACCCGAAATTCCGGCTGGCGGCGCCTTATCCGGCCCCCAGGTAGCACAGCGCTTATGAGCTCGCAGGCCAAAACGGTGCGGCTGGGGCTGACAATTCTGTTGTCGGCTTATTGGCTGGCGCTGTTCACTGCGACGCACATCCCCTACGTCCCCAGAGAGCTGGATCTGCCCGGCGGCGACAAGAGTCAGCATCTGGTCGCTTATGCAGGATTGGCCTTTTTGCTGGCCCTTCGACAGTGGTACGGCAGTTCGCCGACCTGGAAGCGCGCCTGGACGGTGCTGGGAATCGTCGCCGTGTACGGCATCGTCGATGAGTTGACGCAGATTCCCGTGGGCCGAACGGCTGAGGTTCTCGACTGGCTGGCCGACGTCGCCGGTGCCGTCGGCGGCCTGGCGCTGCTGGCCGGATTGCGCGGGGCTCTGGGGCGCCTGACCGAGTCGCACCGCGACGGCGCCTCATAGTTATCTCGCTCCCTCGAGATGAGGGAGCGACGTTCCTCTCACAACTATTGGGCCAGCTTTAACGGTGCTTCCGTGCCCTTGCCGCTCTCGCGCTCGGCCTCCGTCAAGGCCTTGAGCGCCGCTTGCTGCTCGGTCTTCTGTCGCGCGAGTCGGCGACGATCGAACTGGTATCGCTGATACGTGCTGCTGTAACCGGACGGCGCGACGTCAGTCATGCCGGTGCGCGAGCCCGAGAGGCCGACCGGCAGTTCGCGAATGCCGATTGCCGTAAACACATTGCTGCCGGCGTGACAAAGGCATCCAGCGCTCAGCAATGGCGCCAGCGCCATCGCAAACCCAAAGATCTTCCGCGCCCCTGCCGACATTGTGCCCCCTCCCTGGAACCAGGTCTGGCAGACCCTATCGATTATATCGGCATTTCCGTTCGCACCGGCGAGCAGGTCACACGGAAATCACTTCGATTTCGTTGCGAATTCGCGGCAGGCTCGAAATCGCTTTGAGCGACTCCTGCACGAGCTGTTTGTGATAATAGCTGCGGACAATGCCACGCAGGACAACCCCATCTTCGTGAACTTCGAAGCGCAAGTTTCTTCCAGCCAGAGACGGACTGCGGGCCAGAGCCGCCTCGACGACGCTGCGCAGATCGACGGCGCAGCCCGGCGGTGAATCAGTCGTTGGAGAATGCATGTTGTGTCTCGGATGCTCCAGTTGTGGTCGGACGCCTGGCGGGCCCTGGCGCAGGATATTCGCTCGGTTTTCGTTTCAGGATCTCTGACAGAGATTCCCACACATTGAAAATCGGCAGGCTGGAGAAACTGTTCCAGCTTGAGTTTTCTATTTGGAAAAAAGTCGGGCGGAACTGAAAGAAAAGCTGCATAACCGTTGCGGCTGTTGCGCCATGCCCGGCGCCCCGGCAGGCGATTGCCTCCACCGGGTCGGGTCGCATCGACGATTCCGGCCATGCCGTCCCAATTTGTGGGGCAGGTTTCCGACGTGCCACTTGTTGGAGTTCAGGCTTTAGCCTGCGCTGCTTAACCTCGGCTCACAATATTGCCCGCTAGGCTCGCCAAACTGGCAAACCGCGAATGCAATGCTGTGATCCACTTCAAACGGCGCAGGCTGAAGCCTGAACTCCAACGGCCAGGCCACATCGGCCTCCCGAACGTCGCACAGGCGGCCGCGCGTCGTATATAATCGCGCCATGACCTCCCCCGCCGAGAATCTGTCTCTGAAATCACTCAAATCCGATCGCGAGGCGCTGCTCGCCCAGTGGAGCGATGGCGCCACGCACCGCATCCCCTGGAAAATGCTGCGCGATCGCTGTCCGTGCGCGACATGCCGGCAGAAACGGGCCGAGCCGCCCGCGCCCGCGTCGCCGTTCAACATCATCAAATTGGAAGAAGCCGCTCCGGTGCGGGCGACGGCGATGTTCCCGGTCGGGAATTATGCCTACCAGATCGATTTCAGCGACGGGCACAAGACCGGCATCTTTTCGCTGGAACTGCTGCGCGAAATCGGAGAGACCGGAACCTCTGCATGACGGCCGAATCGCGGGCAAACTGGTCGGCACAGGATACCCGGCTTGCCTGCCGGCGCGGTGAACTGGCCGGCCAGACTTCGGGACTGGCGGCCGGATACGCCCAGGCGAATCTGGTCGTTCTGCCGCGCGATCTGGCCGCCGACTTTCTGCTCTTCTGCCAGCGGAACCCCAAGCCCTGCCCGCTGCTGGACGTAACCGAGCCCGGTTCGTTCACCCCCACGCGCGCCGCTCCTGGCGCCGATCTGCGGACCGACTTGCCCGGCTACCGCGTGTGGCGCGACGGCAAGCTGGTCGAAGAGCGGACGGACATTCGCTCGCTCTGGCAGGCTGACTTCGTGAGTTTCATTATTGGCTGTTCGTTTACGTTCGAAGCCGCGCTGCTGCGGGCCGGCGTTCCTGTGCGGCACATCGAGCTGGGCGTAAACGTGCCGATGTTCCGCACAAATCGCCCCTGCGAGCCCGCGGGAATTTTTCACGGTCCGCTGGTGGTCTCGATGAGGCCCCTGAAGCCGGCCGACGCGGTGCGTGCGGTGCAGATCACGTCGCGCTATCCCTCCGTCCACGGAGCGCCCGTGCACATCGGTCTGCCGGAACAGCTTGGGATTGCAGACATCGGTCGCCCCGATTTTGGCGACGCGGTTCCTGTCGCGCCCGACGAACTGCCGGTGTTCTGGGCGTGTGGAGTGACTCCCCAGGCAGTCGCCATGGCCGCCAGGCCGCCATTGATGATCACGCACAGCCCCGGTTGCATGTTCGTGACCAACCTTCGCGACGAACATCTCGCCGTGGGTTGAGCTTCCTGCGCACGCTGCGTTCGGGGGGCACCGGCGGCGGACCAACCTGAAGAGGTTGGTGCCCCAGCCGCCGGTCACCGGTCTCGCTCTCGTGCCCAGGCTCTGCCTGGGCACGCACTGCCCCCGAGGTTCTGCCTCGCCCGTCTCATCGGCGATTGCAGCTCCCGGTAATCGGTTCTCGCGCGCCGGCATGCGATTCGCATGCGAGAGAGCAGGCCTCGACGGAGAAATGGATTTCCCCCGGCAAACGGGCTGAAAAAGAACCTCACAGCGGCAGTCTGCTGACCATCCCGACTTGTTCCCGCGCAACGACGCTGGCCGTGATCTGACGGCGACAGGCGTTCCCGACGGGGGCTTCCCGATGGTCCGCACCTCGCGTGCTTTGGAAATGTTGTGATTGTTGAACCGCCCTGCAAATGCCTTCTGACCACGAGGAAACGACATCATGCGAACCGCGAAACTGGCTGTCTGTCTGGTATTGATCCTCGCGACCCTCGGAGGCACAACGGCGTTCGCCCAATCAGCCGGGGACAAAATCTATGTCATCAACAACACGGAGCTCAAATCCGGCGCGGCGACGGTCGGCGACGTGACTCGTGGCAACATCCTGAAGGTCGAAGACGTCCGTCCAGGGTGGTTCCTCGTCCATCACAAGGCCTATTCCGTCAGGGGCTGGGTCCCTGCGCAGGATGTTGTCCCAGAGCAGGTCGCGCTCGAACGGTTCAATCTCGATATCCATTATCGGCCGACGGCGTTTGCCTACATCGGCCGCGCACTGATCAGCAAGAGCCGCGGTGACTTTACGGGTGCGCTGCGCGATCTCGATCAGGCCCTGCGGCTCGAACCCGGGAACGCAGCCGCCGTACACACGCGGGGAGTCGTCTGGATGCGCCTCTCGAAATGGACCCAATCGATCCGGGATTTCGACCAAGTCCTGAGGCTCGCGTCGGAACCGGCCATCCAGGCGTCGGCCTATCGTAATCGGGGCATTGCCCACCTGCGGCTCCGCGACTTTGACAAGGCGATCGCCGATTTCGACGCCAATCTGCAGCTCGACCCGGCGAACAGCGCCGACGCGCTGGCCCATCGCGCCGAAGCCGTCGGTTTCCTGAGGACGGATCCCGACAAGGCCCTGGCCGATGCCAACGAAGCGCTGCGTCTCAATCCCGGACACGCCAAAGCCGTGTCGATTCGCGCCACGAACAACGCACTCCGCGGCAACCGCGAACAGGCCCTGGCCGATTACGATCACGCGCTGACGCTCGATCCCCAGAATGCAACAGCCCTCGACAACCGCGGGGTCGTTCACGAAAAGGCGGGAAAAGACGCTCAGGCCCTCGCGGATTTCAGTGCCGCGATACAGATTGATCCGGCATTCGCGTCACCGTTCCGGCATCGCTCACGCGTTTATGAACGCCAGAATGAATTTCAAAAAGCCGAAGTCGACATGAATGAGTACGTCCGGCTCAGCGACGACGAGAACGAATTCTACGTTGTCGCCCTCGTGACCCGAGCTTCGTTCTTCGTCCGCCGCGATAAGCTCGCGGCCGCGAAGGTCGACATCGATGAGGCCGTACGGATCGTCGATCACTCGGAAGCAGAATCGTTGCGGGAGGTCGCCTGGTTCCTGGCGACCTGTCCGAATCCGGAGCTGCGTCAGGGCGCGCTCGCGGTGAAGCTGGCACAGGAAGCGTGCGAACTGACCCAGTTCAAGACGCCGGTCATGCTCGACGCATTGGCCGCCGCGTATGCCGAATCGGGCGATTTCGTGAAGGCCATCGAGACCGACGCCAAAGCCATGACCCTGGCCGGCGACGAGAACCAGCGAGCGACAATTCAAGTGCATCTGGAGCTCTACGCGAACAACGAACCGTTCCGCGACGGGCTCTAACGTGACGACCACGAGGGGTGCAACTCGTGCCCAGGCTCTGCCTGGGCACACACTGCCCCCGAGGCTCTGCCTCGCCCGTCACTTCTTCAGTGCGTCGAGCAAGTCGCGAGTATTCTTCTCGACGTC
>JACQFH010000653.1 GCA_016200145.1 Planctomycetia bacterium
GATCACCCGCGCGTCGAGCGGATTGAAGTGGTACACCCCCTTCGGCTCCAGCGCCAGCACCGACCACATCGTCCCCGTAAAGCCGAACGAATGAAAGAATGGCAGCACCCCCAGCAGCACGTCGGTCGATTTGAGCTGAAACATCTGTTCGATGGCGTCGACGTTGCTGCGGATGTTGTGATGCGACAGCATCACCCCCTTCGGTTCCCCCGTTGAGCCCGACGTGAACACGATCGTCAGCAGGTCGTCGCCCTTCGTTTTCGTCAGGCCGTACCACCTCTCGAGCAGGAATACCGGCACCGCGTACGCCGCGATCGCCGCCAGCGCTTTGTCGGTCCCGGTCACCTGGTCTTTGAAGTCTTCGAGATAGACGACCGGCGCCGCGACTTTGAGCCTCATCTTGGCCATGAACAACCGGCTGGAGATGACGTGTTTGATGCCGGCCGCCTCAACGCAATGATCGATCGTCTCCGCCGATGCCGTGTAATTGAGGTTGACCGGAATGCGCCCCATGAGCGGCAGGGCCGCGTTGACGAGCACTCCGCCCACCGACGGCGGAAGGAGCACTCCCACGCACTTTTCATCGGCCGCAAGCACGTTTCTGGCCAGCAGCCGTTTCACGATCAGAGTCCGCAAGAGTAGCTGACCGCCGGTCAATTCAGTTCCCGCCGAATCGGCAACCTTCGATCGAGAGCGGTTTCTGCGGCAGTTCCGCAGAAACATCCGCGGCAGGTTCATTTCCTCGTCTTTCCGATACTCCATTGCTTCCACTCCCAGTTCCTGAACCGCCTGCCGCACTTCGTGGACGTCATCCGGATCGCGGATCGGCGCACCGAACAGGATACCGACCGGGTACGGCCAGCGTCGCGGCATCTTCCAAAAGTATTTTCCCTGAAAGAAGCTGAAAATGCTCCCCCACAGGCCGTCCAGGTACACCGGAATGACCGGCGCGCCGGTCCCCTCGACGATTTTCATGAGGCCCCGTTGAAAGGGCTGAAGCTGGCCGGTGCGAGTCAGCGAGCCTTCGGCAAAGATGCAGACGAGGTCCCCCTTCTGTACGCATTCACGCGCCGTGTTCAATGACCTGACAATCGACTTCGGGCCTTCGCTCGGCTTGACGGGGATCACCCCCATCAGGTGCGTAAACCATTCGATCCCCCGGCCGCGAACGTAATCGGCGTAGGCCAGCATGCGGATCGGCCGCGACGAGCTGATCTGGATGAACATCGCGTCGAGCCAGGTGACGTGATTGGCGACCAGCAGGGCACCCCCCGTTTCGGGCAGGTTTTCGCGCCCGTAAACCCTCAGCCTGTAAATCGTGCGGCTGAACAGCCAGGTCACGAATCGAATCGTCGCCTGCGGCAGCAGGAACAGCACATAGAGCGCGATCGGGATCGTCGCCAGTCCGGCCGCCAGAAACGTTGTCCGCGCCGAAAGATTCAACCAGTGCTGCGACGCGTACAAAATGCCCGACGTGCAGATGATTCCCACGAACGTCACGAAGTTGCTGGCAGCCAAAAGAGTGCCTCGAATTTCGCGCGGACTGCGATGCTGCAAAAAGGCCTCCAGCGGCACGTCGAACAGACCGGCGCTCATCCCCAGCAGGACGAGCCAGACCAACGTCAGGTAATACGCGTGCTGCAACGTCACGTCGCGGGCCGGGTCGATGCCGCTCCCCGAGGCGAACAGCGCCAGCGACGTCACGACGATCGCGATCGCCCCCAGCGGCACGATTCCCAGCTCGACCCGCCCGCCCGACCAGATTCCGGCCAAAACGCTGCCCAGTCCCACGCCGACGACCAGCGCCAAGAGCAGCCACGAAATGCCCGATTCCCCCAGCTTGAGCACCGCCTCGCCGTACAGTTTCACATTGGCCTGCGTCAACGTCGCCAGGGAATAAAAGAAGGCGATGCCCAGCGCCGTGCGCATCAGCGGCCGGTTCGATCCCAGCAGGCACAGTTGCTTCCAGCTTCGCGTGACCGGGTCGAGTGGAAAGCCAAGCTCCGGCTGACCGGCGGCCAGCGACATCACCCCCAGGCTTGCCAGCCAGCCCGCGACCGCCGTGCCAACGAGTACCGCCGCCGACAAGCCGATCCCGTTAGTCCCGTCGGGCCCGGTGGCCTCGGCGAGCTTCAGTCCCGCGACAGTTCCCGCGGCCGATGCCATGACGGTGACCATCGCCATCACGCCGTTGCCCGCCGAGAGACTTTCGGTCCGCAGAATCTCGGGGATGCTTCCGTACTTGGCCGGCGCGAACAGCGCCGCTTGCGCCCCGACCAGAAACAGCACGCCGAACATCAGCCACACCTGCCCCGAGAGTATGGCGCCGATCACGAGCAGCATCAGCACGATCTCGGCCGCTTTGCACCACACGATGACAGCCCGTTTGCTGAACCGATCAGCCAGCCAACCGGCATACGTCGGCAGCAAGAGGTACGGCAGCGTGAACCAGAAAATGCCCCACGACAGGGCTTCGACGGCGGCGGTTTTGTGGACTTCCTGCGCTGCCGGCGAATCGCCGGCGGCTTTCCCCAGTGCGGCCAGGCCCGGCACGGCCAACAGGTGCGTGCCGACACCGATCGCCAGCCAGCGGAACATGTTGTCGTTGAGGGCCCCCAGCGCCTGCGTGATCACCAGGCACACGAATCCGCGCGAGGTCAGCCCGCCGCGACCGGGGGCGACGGATTCATTGATGGGGTCTGCAGAGGCGGTCGCGGTCGTCATGAGCGAGATAGCCTAAATCACGCGCCCGCGGCAATCAACACCGCAGGCCATATCGACTTAGGGCGAGCTCCGCGTCGAAATGCAACGCGCGGCTGCCTGCTGGAGTTCAGGCTTCAGCCTGCGCAACTTGTGGTGGAACACAAAGTTGCACAGGATCGAGCGCACATTAAGCCCGCAGAAGATGCAATTGCGCCATCGCCATTCACAGAGCCGCGCCCGTCGCTCCGATAAGATACGACGAGAATCCCCTGCGACGACGGAGCCTCGCTCCGCGTGCTCCAAAAACAAACGCAGTTCCAGCCTCCGGGGGGATTGGCGAGCCCCGTCGAGGTGCTGGAACTGCGTGTCCACTCGATCGTCGATTTTCCGTCAGCCCCGTTACGACTTCGGCTGCGATGACGTCTCCATCTTCAGGTCGAGCTTCGATGGCAGGTCCATGTTGTTGATCGAGAAAGTCAGGTCGCCGACGATCCGCACCGAAGTCGACGCCGAGATGACGCGGCCCTCTTTGCGGTCATACAGCATCTCGCCCTTCGATTCGGTCGCCTTCAGATCGGTCGACTTGATCGTAAACGGCAGCGGCGAGTCTTCCAGGGTGAGTTCGACCGAGAGAACTTTGGACGTGATTCGGTCGTATTTCTTGCCGTCCTTTTCAATCTCCCCTTCGTACGTGTAGCGTGTTGCCACCGTCAGCATCTGGCCGGCGCCCAGCCCCCGTTTGTTCGTGCGCTCCCACGAATCGCCCTTGTTGACCGGTTCGCTGGGCAACCTCTCGTTCTCCTCGTTGGCGGCTTTCTTGATCTTGTCGTGATTGAATTCATCCTTGATCAGGTTGCGCACCGCGTCGTCCAGGCCGTTGAGTGGATCCTGGTCGAATTCCACCTGCGTGACCTTGCCCTCTTTGTCGAAAACCGTGGTCGACGTCCGCTTCGCCATGGCTTTGTGCACTGGCCGCAACATTTCCAGGGCTGATCCGCCTTTCGAATCCGGGTTTGATGAATCGAACATGTATTCAGTTCCCTGAATCTTGGTCGTGATCATCAGCGATTCGATCTTCTCCTGAACACGGATATTGCCCGAGTCGTCGCGCTTCCCGACGGTGATCTTCACAGTCACGCGCGAGTCGCTCTCGGTCTCGTTCTCCATCCCCGCAATCGTCAGTTTCTGTTCCGTTCTGGTCGTCTGCTCGGCGATCCGTGTCGAGTTTTCCGGAATTCTTCGTTCGAACTTCACCTGGGCCAGCGCGGGCGCGGCACAGAGGCCCAGCAGGCTGAGTGTCAAAACCGTTCTTCGCAGCAGCATGGTCGATCTCCAGAAATAATATGAGGTGAATGAACAGATCGCAGAGTGTCCTCAATCGGCGGCAGGTCAGGGCATCCCGGCCTCCTCTTGTGCTCCGGCGACAGCCGCCTCGGCCTCGGAAATCAGGGCCGCCGCGTCTTTGCCGGGTTTTTCGTCATTGCCGGCCAGTTGCTCGCGCAACTGAGACAGCGACTGCCGGGCGGCATCGGCGTTCCCCAGCTTCTGCTGCGCCAGCGCGGCAAACGCCAGGCGCTGCAGGACAGAATCGCGCTTGGGCTCACCGCCCTCGGAAGGGGCATTCAACTCGGCAAGCGCCTCGTCGATGCGCCCCAGGCGGTACAAGACCATTCCGTGCAGATGCCGCACGGCGCTGGTGGCCGGCTTGTCGCCGCTCAGAGATTCCACGCCGGCGAGGGCCGTTGTGTAATCGGCAGGTTTTCCATCGCCACGGGCTACAATGCGCCTGACGTAGCGGTCGAGCATTTCGACGACCGGCGCCGGGTTCCAGTCGTCTCCCTTCGAAGTGCGATAGATCCGCAGGCCTTCGACGAGCAGCGGCACTGCCTCGACCGCACGGTCGCGCTCGCCCAACGACTGGCCGTACCCCAGAAAGTGCGCCCCCAGGCTGGGGTGGTCGCGCCCTACCATGCGTTCCAGACTCTGCATGCACTCGTGGAACAGGGCCAGCGCCTCGTTCAGCGA
>JACQFH010000654.1 GCA_016200145.1 Planctomycetia bacterium
AGTCGCCCGCGGCGTAGCGTTCTTTTGGATCGAACGGCGTCACCCAGAGCTGGTGGGCGATGAAGCCGGCGCGGCGCATCACGGCCGCGTCGGGGCGCACGAACGGCGGGGCGTTCTCTCCCGGAATCAGCCGATAGGCAACCGGTTCGCCCAGGCGGTTTGACTTGTTCGGGTTCACGATCCGCCAGTACCGGGCCGACGCGCCGTTCACCGAACGCTTCGCCTGCGATTCTTTTGCCAGCAGCGTGTGCTCGGCCCGGAAGGCGTTGCCATACGGGTTGTTTTCGCCCGACGGCAGCGATGCCGTGTTCACTTCGTAGATCGAATTTTCTTCGCCATCGACGGCCAGGTCGAGCCGCGCGGCGAAGAGGTGCTCGTGGAACGGCGCGTTGAGCTGCGGCGCCACGAGCGTGCCGAACGCCGGCTTTTCGCCCGGCGCGGCGGTCGTCGTGTGCATGATTCCCGTCAGCTTGACTTCGCACTGGATGTTGCCGTCCTGGTACAGGTACCAGAAGAAGCCGTATTCGTAATTGCCGACGGTGGCGACGAACGACACGGCCAGGCGCCGCGAGCGGCGCGTTTCCGACTGGTTCGTGCGCCAGTCGGTGTGCTTCCAGAGCAGGCCCGCGTCCTCTTCGTGCAGGCAGATGGCATTCTTGATCGTGACCGGCTGGCCCCGGCTGTCGTTCATTCGTGCGTCGAAATAGCGGATCGTCCCCAGACAGTCGCAGCCCAGCTCGAGCGAATTGGCGAACATGCCGATGCCGTACTCGCCGATGTCGAACGCGTTCTTGCGATAGTGCCTCTCGGCCGGGTCGCCGTACGGGACGACCATTTCGCAGATCCCGGCCCGGTAGATGATCGGCCGTTCGCGGCCGGCGTCGGTGTAGGTGATGTTGTGCAGCACGAGCCCCTCGCGGGGCGTGAAGCCGATGCGGAATTTCCATTTCTGCCAGGCGACTTCGTACCCGTCGACGGCGAAAGTCGGTCCCTCGCTCTGAGTGATGGCCAGGTGCCGCGGCGCCTCGCGCAGCTCTTTGACGTAACTGCGGTGCCAGTTGCCCGCCTCAGGCGGCATCGGTATGACCCCGAAATCTTCGACGCGCACGACCTGCATTTTGTTGAGATCGACGACGGCCACGACGCCGTCGAGGGGCCGCGCGTACCCGTTGTCGCTGGCCTCCGACCGCACCCAGGCCAGGGCCCGTGACAGGCGTTTCCCCTGGTCTTCGGGGCGCTCGGCGCCGTACATGCCGGCCGACCAGGGGTCGACCATCACGAGCTGCACGTCGGTCGCGCCGCGTTTCTTGAGCGCAGCGAGAAAATCGGGCGAGCGCTTGATGGCCTCTTCACATTCTGAGAATTCGTCGAGCGTGATCGCCGGCTGCAATCCCGTCGGCAACGGATCGAACCGATCGAGCGCTCCTTTGACGAGTTCGACGATTCCCTCGTAAGCCTGTCCTTTGGCGCGATCGATGACGATGACGAACGCGTTCCGTGGCACGGGACTGTTGGGCTTGAAAGTCTTCACCGTCTGTTTGTTCGGCTCGGCGAGTGTGACGGTCACGAACCGCCACGTGTCGTCGACATTTTTCGTCTTGCGGACGATCTCGACGGCGCGCACAATCTCGTCGGGCGTCAGCGGGTCGAGCGGATGGGCCGGTTTCGTCGGCGTCGTCGATTTCGCTGCGGGAGGCGCGGCCGGCTTCTGCTGGGCCGCCTCGCTCGTCGCGGCATCGGCCAGCCCCAACCCCCCGGCCAGTACCGCGGACGTTTCCAGGAATCGTCGGCGGGAAAGGAACGATTTCCCGGTGGATGCGGAATCAGGGTGAGACATCGAAGGGTCCTCGAATTGTGAATAGTCGTATCCGCCACGTCATTGTAATCATTCTCGCGTCACGAGATGAGGGTGTGTGATTTCCGTCACAGACAGGCGGGGCGGGAGGCCGTCATGATTGTTCGTTTCGAGGACATCTCGTCGAGCTCGAGGGGGATTATCAGGCCAAAGAGTATTCGGGTCCGCTTTACCTGGAGGCTGCCATGTCCACGCGGGAAAATACGCCGACCAAATTCGACCTGCTTGTTTATCTGGCGATTGAGAGTCCTGACTTTCGAGACAGGCTGATCGCCGATCCCGATGCCGCCGCACGGGAGGCCGGAATTTCATTTCCCTCCGCCGCAAAGCTCGTCGTCCACGAGGATTCTTCCGACGAAGTCAATCTGGTGCTCGGCGGGCAGGCGGTCTATTTGCCGGAGGAAGCGTTGACCTTGCTCGCATTGGCGCAGCAGGATGCGGCCTTCAAGGCGCGGCTTCTCAAGGACCCCGTGACGACGGCCCGGGCCGAAATCGGGGCCGTGCTGCCGCCGTCACTGAAGGTGAATGTCTTCGAGAATTCGGAGTCGGTGATCCATGTCGTGCTGCCCCTCGCCGCATCGCCCGAAGGGGAATTGAGCGACATGGAACTCGAAGGAGTCGCCGGTGGCAAGATGTCGAGTGACGATGCCAAAAGAAAGCTGTTGCAGGATGCCATGAAGCAACAGCAACAGATGATGCAACTCGTCTCGGGGATGATCAAGCAGGGGCACGACATGGGCCTGCGCATGCCGGGGCTCCGCTGAAACCGGGCTCGCGCGTCATGCTGCGCATCCTGCCAGATCGCGACGTTTTTAGGTCGGCCAAGGTTTTCCGCGACGCGGTGTCTTACGAGCGGAGCAGCTCGACGATTTGGCCGTGACCTCCCTTCGTGGCCCAGGCGAGGGGGGTCGCCCAGGGCTCGGCATCCGGCTCTCGCGGGTCGGCGCCGCGCGAAAGGTACAGTTGCACGAGCTCGACGCGTCCCCACCGGCAGGCCCAGCCGAGCGGCGTCGATTTGAGCAGCGGATCGCGCGTGGTCAACGACGCGCCGGCATCCAGCAGCAGCGTCGCCCGGATGACGCGGGTCTCTTCGTTGCAATAATCCGACGCGAGGTGGTGCAGGATCGTATACCCCCCGCCGCCTGGAACATCGGGGTCGACTCCGTGGTCCAGGATGAGCTTGAATCCCTCGGGTACGGCGGCGTGCAAAAGCACATAGTTCCACCACGGATCATCGCGCTTGCGGGTCATGTACGGCAGGCACATTCGCACGATTTCCTCACTGCCTGCGGCGGCCCACAGCATCTGCTCGGCCAAGTCGGTGAGTGTCGGTTCGTCAACATTCAAGCTGTATGCCTTCAGGGTCCCGTCGAGGATCGCTTGCGCGGTTTTCAGGTCCCGTTCGCCCACGACTTGTTCGACGGTGATGCG
>JACQFH010000655.1 GCA_016200145.1 Planctomycetia bacterium
ACGACGTCGTGCTTCGTGGGCGCGTAGCCCTGGCACAGGTACGAGCCGTCCTTGAGCCGGTACATTTTCTGCCCGCCCGACGTGTCGTCTTCGGCAGCCTGGACGATCGTCCACTCGGGCTGGTTTCCGGCGGCTGATTGTTCCCACCGCGCGAGCCGGTCGGCCCAGTCGGGGTTCTGGTGCTTGAGGTCGTCTTCGATCTCGCGAATCTGGCGGAAGATGTCGGCTCGCTGCATCAGCTCGCTGGCTGTGTAGGCGGCAATGTTCCCCTCGTGAGAATTATTGAGGTAGGCGAACATCCGATAGTATTCTTCATGCGTCAGCGGATCGAACTTGTGGCTGTGGCACTGGGCGCATTGGATCGTCAGGCCCAGCATCCCCTTGCCGATGGCGTCCATCCGGTCGAACATGGCTTCCATGCGGAACTGCTCGGGATCGACGCCCCCTTCTTCGTTGATCATCGAGTTCCGCAGGAAACCTGTGGCGACGAGCTGGTCCTGAGTGCGGTCGGGGAGCAGGTCGCCGGCGATCTGCTCGATCACGAACCGGTCGTACGGCAGATTGCGGTTGAAGGCATTGATGACCCAGTCGCGATAGGCCCACACCTGTCGCGATTTGTCTTTCTCATAGCCGTCGGAATCGGCGTAGCGCGCGGCGTCGAGCCAGATCCGCGCCCAGCGCTCGCCGTAATGCGGCGAATCGAGCAGCCGATCGACCGCGTTCTCGTAGGCCATTTCGCTATTGTCGGCAGCGAAGGCTTCGATCTCGGCGAGCGTGGGAGGCAGGCCGACGAGGTCGAGCGCCAGCCGGCGCAGCAGCGTCGTGCGGTCGGCGTCGGGGGAGGGGTGCATTCCTTCACGTTCGAGGCGTGCCAGAACGAACGCGTCGATCGGATTGCGGACCCAGGCGGCGTTGCGAGCCTGCGGCAGCGCGGGCCGTTCGGGAGCTTCGAACGCCCAGTGCGAATTCCATTTCGCCCCCTGCTCGATCCATGTTTTGATCAATCCGATCTGTTTCGGCGAAAGCTTCTTACCCGACTTCGGCGGGGGCATTTTCATGGCGGGGTCGTCGGACGTGATGCGCAGCCAGGCTTCGCTCTCTGCGGGCTTTCCGGGGACGAAGGGAATGCTGCCGTTTGATTCCTTGAATGCGCCGTCGCGCGTGTCGAGCCGCAAGTCCGCTTTGCGCTGCGTCTCGTCGGGCCCGTGACAGAGGAAGCAGTTTTCCGAAAGAATGGGCCGGATGTCGCGGGCGAAATCGACCCGTTCATCGGCCGTCAGCAAGCCGCAGCGTGCCGATACGACAACAGCCAGGGCCGCGATAGGAAAGAAACGCATTCGCATTCAAAACACTCCTGAAACGATCGAGCGTGCGGACCGTCAGACTCGGAATCACTCTATTGTAACGTCCCGCGCGGCGTAGGTCAGGCTTTCCAGCCTGACAGCAATGTGCACATGTCGGGTCAAGCGGGTGCTGGCAAACAGAACCGAGCACACCACAATCTTGCGAAAAGGACCTCACGCAAAGCCGCCAAGCCGCGAAGGTGGTGCCTGCTGGGCTGGTGCCGTTTTTCGAGTCCGCCTCATTGCCGCAGACGTGCTCCCTTGCTAACGCGGCTGGCTACCGAATTGGTTCCACGCTGGTAGCCCGACGCGTAAGCGAGGGAACCGGCTTCCAAGGAACGGTCAGGCTGGAAAGCCTGACCTACCAGGGAAAGCGCATCGTTGGCTGGTTGGCATAGCGGCGCATCTGGAGGGTGACGCGTGCGCCGGCGCCGGGAGAGAGGTGCACTGTCACGTGCGGGGATTTCGCCGGGATCGCCGGGCCGTCGGCGTTGACCGACACGAACTCGTGCTCGGCGTAGCCACCGGCCTGGATGATCAAGGTGCGCGATTCGAGCTGGTTGACGTTCACCAGCGTCACCGTCGCGGAATCTGCGGTCATGGAATCGACAAGAGCCGCGACGTCGGGAGGCAGGCCGGCGCGGCGTGCGGCTGGATCGAAATAGCGCAACCGGCAGTTGAGGACCGAGCTGTTGTGGACCGGCATCATGCCCCCCAGCGTCAGCTCGACCAGCGATTGCACGCTCGCCGGGTTGAACGCCATCGGGTCGTCGGCCAGGCGCGTGTCGGGGGTGGTGGGGTCGTTCCGCATGCCGGCGACGCGCTCGCGGATGCGGGCCAGATCGCGGCGGAGCACACTTTCGGCGTAGGCGGGCTGTTTGCTGGCCAGAAATTCGAGCCACGCGTTCCCGGCGACGCGCGCGACGTCGGCCGGCTGGAGCGTCAGGTACGCGATATCGAACGCGTGGCTGTCATATTTCTGCGGCGTGTAGTCGTACCAGCCCTGATCGCCGTACATGTGCGGATACATCGTCTTGCCGTCGACCTGCTTCTGGTTCGCGTTGACGGCGTCGATCTGCTTGCGCCACACGTCGAGGTACCGGTCGTCTCCCGTCAGCATATAGGCGTTCATGAAACCGATGAAGCCCTGGTACTGCTGGTTGCGATTGACGACTTTCTTCGAGGCCGGGTCGTACACCGAGAACCCCCAGCCATAAACCCCGCCGTACCATTTGCCGCCGGCGGCGCCGCCAATCGTGCCGTCGAGCCCGATGTTCGTGGGGATGATCCCCTTGTTGGCGATCGTCCGTTCACGCCAGGCGTCGACATAGTCGAGCAGCCACTTTTTGTATTTCACTTCGTGCGTCAGCATGTAGGCGTTGAGCGCCAGCGACGTCGTCAGCAGGTTCGACGGATGATCGCCGACGATGTCGTTGTAATCCTTGAAGTGTTCGATCATTTCGGCGTAGCTCTTTTCGCCGTGCCCCAGGCGAAAGCGGTTTTCGACCTCGATCGGGTCGCCGGCCCAGTCGAGGGCGGTGGCCTTCCGCAGCAGCGGCCCGCGGCTGCCGTTGAACAGGCTCTTGATGATCTTGTACCGCGCGTCGTAATTCGGCGCGCCGGGATCTTCGCCCAGGTAAAAGCCGGCGTAGCGGCGAACCCGCTGCTGAAACCGCGCCTCGACGGGATCATTCAGTCCCATCAGGTTGAACACCGTCAGGCCCTCCCCGTTGTGGAGCCAGTCGAACATGACGGGGAACTCTTTGTAGTACATGCCGTCGCGCGCGAAGGGGACATCCACCGTCTTGGCGAGCGTGTACTGCCGCAGATGCCCCTCCCAGGCCTTCTTCGTCATTTCCTGAACGACGTCGGGAGCGCCGAGAGCCGAGAGCAGCGGCCAGTCGTTGCAGTTCTCGATGGCGTCATCGGGCCCGTCGTCGCCGCCCCAGCGTTCGACGCACAGCAGCCATCCGCGCTCGTCGAAGTATTTCGCGAAGAATTCGCGGCAGGCCTCGGCGTTGGCCCGCAGCAGCTCGCGTTCAAGCAAGGCCCACGCCGGCGGCGACATGGGGGTGTCGATCGAGATCGTGGGCTCGGCGGCATGCGCGGAGGAGGCCGGGAAGACGATTAAGAGGAAGATCGGCAGGAATCGGAGGCGGGTCATTGTTGCTCCGCAGGTGATGTCGGATTGCTCATTGAGGGCACAGGGCGGGCGATACGCGCACCGACCACCGCTAACCGCGACGGTGCCCGGGGTTGCCGTTAAACGATTCACCAGTCCACGACTGAGCCGTCATCGGGGTCATAGCTTTCGGTGTTCTTCCAGGTGTGGCCGAGTTTGGTGGCGAGGGCCTGCTCGTCGAGCTCGATGCCCAGGCCCGGTCCGGTCGGGACATCGACGTACCCCTCGCGCACGACGAACGGCTGCTTGAGGTACCCATCCCCCAGCGATCGCTGCTCCTGGCACAGAAAATTGGGAATCGCGGCGGCGATCTGGATCCCGGCGGCCAGCGAGATCGGCCCCAGCGGATTGTGCGGCGCGATCGCCGCGTAGTACGCTTCCGCCATCCCGGCGATCAAGCGCACTTCTGTGATGCCGCCCGCGTGGCACAGGTCGGGCTGCAAGATTGTCGCGGCCTGTTTCTCCAGGACTTCTCGGAAGCCCCATTTCGTGAACACGCGCTCGCCCGTCGCGATCGGCAGGTGCGTGCCCCGCGCGATCTCGGCCATCACGTCATGGTTCTGGCAGTTGACCGGCTCTTCGATGAACATCGGCGCATACGGCTCGAGGCCCTTGATCAGCACCTTCGCCAGCGCAGGCCCGATTTTGCCGTGAAAGTCGATCGCCAGGTCGACGGCTTTTCCGGCCGCCGTGCGCAGCGCCGCGAATTGTTCGATCGCGTATTCCACTTCTGCCGGGCTCTCGACGTAGCGCGGATACTTGCGCCGGAACTGAGGACCGGTTTTGAATGCCGTGAATCCGGCGGCGATGCCCCGCTTCACGTCGTCGGGAGTTTTCACGTGCTCGTAGACGCGCACTCGCGAGCGGGTCGGGCCGCCGAGCAGTTCGTAGACAGGCACGCCCAGCGCCTTGCCTTTGATGTCCCACAGCGCCATGTCGATGCCGCTCAAGGCGCTCGTCAGCACCGGTCCCCCGCGGTAGAACGCGTGCCGGTAGATCGCCTGCCAGTGATGCACGACCTGTCGCGGGTCTTTGCCGACGAGGTACGGTTCAATCTCGTGAACAGCGGTGGCCACCGTCTCGGCCCGCCCTTCGACGACCGGTTCCCCGAGCCCGACGATTCCCGCGTTGGTGTGGACTTTCAGGAACAGCCAGCGGGGCTGCACCAGAATCGTCTCGAGCTTCGTGATCTTGACCGGATCGCGGGCGATGACTGGTGCAAAACGCTCGTCGGCCCCCGCCAGTGCCGAGATTCCCGCCGCCGTTGCCGCCGTCATCACTTCCCTCCGATTGAGCATGGCTGAAACTCCCTGGATGATCGCCGCTGAATCCAGGAGTTCAGGATACCGTCGGACGTGTGGGAGGACCAACGTAGATGCGGCATCCTCCCGCATCGGGCGTTGGCGCGGCTTGCAGAAAAGCTCCCGGCCCAGGCCGAGCGTCACCGTTAAGCTCCCGGTTACGTTCCGGGCGAAACTTGGGGCCGGTTGTTGCAGTTCAGTTCAAGTGCGCACTGCCGAAGCGGCAGGATGCCGCTTCTACTTTGGCTTGGCGATCGCGAACAGCCGATTGAATGTGGCAATGTACAAAACGTCGTTGGCGACAATGGGGGTGCTGTAGACGGGAGTTCCCATGTTCTGTTCCGAGACCATTTCCATCTTTTTCGCAACCTTGAAGACCACGACATCGCCATCCTGGTCGGCGATGTAGACGCAATCCCCGACGATCAGCGGTGTGGACCACGCCGCGGCCAGCAGGTCGTAGGTCCAGTACCCGGCGCCGGTTTTGGCGTCGAGGCAATGGAATAATCCGCTTTCGTCGGCGATGAACAACAGGCCGTCTTTGATGGCGGCGCTGCTGAGCGTGCGGTGCATTGTTGTCTCAAACACGCGCGGTTTTTCACCGGTGTAATGCCAGACGCTGGCCGAGTTGTTGTTTTCCCGTTCGAAATCTCCCGCCTTCGGATCAGCAGCGAACAGACGGCGCGGCGGAACGGGCGTCGTCGGGTCGCGCTTATTGTAGACCAGCGTGGGACTCACGTCGCCGCGTTTTGTCGGATCGATGCACCAGAGATGCCCCGGCCCTTCACCGTGTTCCGGGTCCTCGCCGACACCGGCATAGACCAGTCCGTCGTAGATGACCGGCGTCGCGAGAATTGGATTGCGCCCCGATCGTTCGAGTCGGAACTGTGATGTCTTGGGATTGCAGTCGAATTTCCAGAGCAAAAGCGGGCGGCCATTGTCCCCGCGGGCGTCGAAGCTGTATAGCCACCCGTCACCGCCGGCGAAGATCGCCTGTTCCACGCCTCCCAGGACGCCGCACGCAGGGGACGACCATTGTCCATTCAGAATGTTCTCGCCCGGCGAGCGATCGGTCCACAGGACTTTGCCCGTGTTCTTGTCCATTGCGAGAAAGCTCGGAGCCTGTGGGTTGGCAACTGCTCGACGCGCATTGGTCCCGTTGGACGTGCAGACGAGCAGCGTGTCGCCGAGCGCGGTGACCGAGCAGCAGCTCGCGTGGCGCGGAACGACACCAAACTTGCCGATCAGGTCGAACTTCCAGATCACATCGGCTTCGTCTTTGTTCTGATTCGGCTCGTCGATCACCGGGCCGTCGTTTTCTCCGTCCAGGAAGCCTTCGGTATCCAGACAAATGACTTCGTCGCGATTGTTGACATACCACAGCCGATCCCCCTCGATGTACGGCGTCGAGCAGGCGCCGATCAGGTCCCAGTTGACCTCGCGCCCACCGGGCAGAATTGGACTCGAGTGCTGCCAGCGGAACTTTCCGGTTTCCTCGTCGAAGCAGGCCAGGACTCCCAGATCAACATTCACGGGAAACCGCGCAACGTAACCGTTGCCGTTGTTGGTGCCGATGAAGATCTTTCCATTGGCGACGACCGGTGTACCGTAAGTTTGCGATCCCAGCATCGCCGACCATTTGATGTTGAATCCGGTGGTTACGTCCCATCTGGTCGGAATGTTCTGTGTCGCGCTGACGTTATTGCGAAAGTGGCTGACGCCGAACTGCGGACAGTCGCCAAGCCTCACGTCCATTTTCGCGAGCGCCCGGGCCGCCTCGGTGACGGGGTCGTACCTGGGTTCGTCAACAGCAGGTAGGAGGGAGCTCACCGCGACGACCACAAAAGTCGCGATCACGACACGAACGAGCACGGGTGGTGAAGGCATGCAAACGGCTACCTTTCCGGAACTGGTCGCGACAGGCTGAGATCGACGTTTACCGACGCTCGACCGAATTGTATCAGAGCTGCGCAGCGCGGACACGGGAGGCGAGGCGTATCAGTAGATGCGGCATCCTGCCGCATCCGGAGTTGACGTTCATTGCAGTTAAGGCGCCGGGTCGCGGCCGGGGCTGGATGACTATGTTCAAGCCAGATGCACAGCGCTGAAGCGGCAGGATGCCGCTTCTCCAGATAAGCTTGACCGCGCTGCCGCGCGGGTGTTAATGAACGCGGACCGAGGCGGTTTGCGAGCAACCCGAGGAAAAAGGCATGTCAGTGGGCGGAAGCGAGACCACGAAAGCTACGGCGACGGTCCCCTATTCGCTGTGGCAGATGACGGCGTACGCGCTGCGGCTGGGGACGCTGGGCTTCGGCGGACCGGTGGCGCTGGTCGGTTACATGCACCGCGATCTGGTCGAACGGCGCGGCTGGATTACCGACTCCGATTACAAAGAGGGGCTGACGCTCGCGCAGCTCATGCCCGGTCCTCTCGCGGCCCAGCTTGCGATTTATCTGGGCTATGTCCATTACGGGGTTCTCGGGGCGACGCTTGTCGGCGTGGCGTTCGTGCTGCCTTCGTTCCTGATGGTCGTCGCGCTCGGTTGGGCATACGCGACCTATGGAGGGCTGCCGTGGATGCAATCTGTGTTTTACGGCGTGGGGGCCAGCGTGATCGGGATCATTACGATCAGTGCCTACAAACTGACGCGGAAGACGATCGGCGCCGACTGGCTGCTGTGGTGCATCTATCTGGTCAGCGCAGGGGTCACCATCTGGACGGAAGAGGAGTGGATTTTCTTGTTCCTGGGTGCAGGGCTCGTCACCTTGATGCTCCGCGCGCCGCCGCGATCGTCTGCCGGGGCGACGACGGCGTCGTTCGTCTTATTGCCAATGGCATGGCTGTCAAAGGCCGTAGGGTGGGCTGTGCCCACCACTTTAATTGCAACTGCGACGGTTGGTGGGCACAGCCCACCCTACAAGACGGGGACGCCGGCCTACTGGGAGACGCTCGGACAGATCGCCCTGTTCTTTACGAAAGCAGGCGCGTTCGTGTTCGGCAGCGGCCTGGCGATTGTGCCGTTTCTGCGCAGCGGAGTCGTGAACGAATACCGTTGGATGAATGACCAGCAGTTTCTGGATGCGGTCGCCGTGGCGAT
>JACQFH010000662.1 GCA_016200145.1 Planctomycetia bacterium
ACCCGGGGGCGACCAATTCTCATCGAATCGGTGCCCGTCCACCGGCTCACCCATTTAGGCTCCTCACTCAATTCGATCTCCAAATAAAATATTTTTCCGACGCCTTAGCGGATTGCCGGGGAAAATCATTGCGAAATCATGACAGGCTGGAAGCCTATCCCACGTTTTTCAGGGAACATTTTCTCCGCTCAGCGTGTAGTGATTGACGGAAGTTGAGTTTTCAAGCAGTTGGGAAGTCATGCTCGAAGACGTGGAGGCGGTCGAACGCGTGATTGCCGGCGATCGCGAGGCATTTCGGCATCTCGTGAACCGGCACCAGGCGGCGGTCTGCGCGACCGTTCGTGCGCTCTCCTCTGCCCGTGCCGATTGGGAAGATGTGGCGCAAGACGTTTTTCTGGCCGCGTTCCAGCACCTGGCGACGTTCGATGCCTCAAAGGGATCGTTTCGCACCTGGCTCCTGGCCATCACGCGGAATCAGTTCCGCAATCGAATCCGCCGGATTGGTCCGACAGCAGTCGCCAGTGTGCCGGATCGGCATCACGTTCGGACTCCGGCGGAGCTGGCCTCGGAAGCCGAATGGTTCGAACGGCTTGATGCGGGGCTCGCGGCATTGCCCGACGACCAGCGGCTGACGTTTGTGCTGGTCGAATTGCAGGGGCTGACATATCAGGAAGCGGCGGACATCGCCGAGACGACTGTCGGCACGGTGAAGTCGAGACTGTTTCGGGCCAAGGCCCGGTTGCGGGAGATTCTGGAACCAATGCGTATTGAAGACGAACGGGCGACCGCCAGCAGATGAGTTGTGCAGGGGAGCGTTATGAACACGAACGAGCTTTATGAACGCTGGCGGGAAAGCCGGTCGCAGATCGATCCGCCTGCGGAGTTCGCCGACCGCGTGATGGAGGCAATCGACGCGCCGGCCCCGATGGCCGAGCCGGCCCCGCAGAACAGCAAGGCTTCGCGAATCGTCCGTGCTGCGGTTTACGCTGCGGCGGCACTGGCTGCCCTGTTTCGAATCGTGGAGTTCCTGAGTCTGTTTGTTGCCAGCCGGATTGAGAATTGAAAGATCGTGTAGCAGAGCCGCGACCCCCCTTCCCCCCCCTTGCTAAGGGGGGGAGGACAATTCTCTGCGATGCACGGATCACAACGAGAACCCCAAATCGAAAGAGTACGAAATGAACAACCCGTCCACACCGCAACCGTGGATCGCCGTGGTCCTGTCACTGTGCTGTCCCGGCCTCGGCCACATTTACTGTGGAAAGTTGCCGCGGGGACTGGTGCTGTTTCTGGTATCGCTGCTGGTCCTGCCGGTCGCCGCGCTTGTCGCCGGGCTGATTTCGTCCACTGTGGCACTGGTCGGGTTGATCGTCTCGTTTGTGGTCCTGCTGGCGCTGTGGCTGTTTGCGATCGTCGATGCCTGGCGCATGGCGGCCCGCAGTCAGCCGGCTCCGCGGCTCGACTTTCAGAAGCCGCTGGTCTACGGACTGTTTGTCGCCGCCGGCGTCATTTCGCCCATGCTCAGCGCGGTTTATGTCCGCCAGAACCTGTTGGAGGCGTTCTATATCCCGTCAGCATCGATGGCCCCCTATCTTCAAAACGGCGACCGAATCCTCGTCAACAAGGCACGCTGGCGAACCCGTCAATTGAAACGATTCGACGTCGTCGTATTCCGGGCGCCCGACCATCCCGATCGCACGTACGTGAAACGGCTCATTGGTCTTCCTGGCGATCAGGTGCTGGTTGAAGGACAGGCCGTGACGGTGAATGGTCAGCCCGTGGAAGACATGCAGACGACCCCGGCGCGCCGCCAGCCGGACGAACACAACCGAAAGGACTCAGGCGGCGGCCCGGAAATGGGAGTGGTGGTGCCGCCCGGCATGAGCTACGTGCTCGGCGACAATCGGGACAACTCAAACGACAGCCGCAATTTCGGACCTGTCGCCCTGGGGAACATTCTGGGAATCGCCGAATACGTCTACATTCCCGGCGACAATTGGTCGCGCTTCGGGCGGTTGCCGTGAGACGCTCGCGCTTCGGGTTGGTATGGGCAGTCCTTGCGGGCGCTCTGCCGGCGCGGTATCCATAGGCGCTGCGTTCATACCACATTCTTTGGGAGTCGACTGATGCGGCGAAGTTTCGGATCTCTGGTCGTAGTGACCGTACTGTGTCTCGGCGGAACGGTCGGTGCCGACGACAAGTCCTCGATCGGCAGCAAGATCGAGGCGTTCAAGCTGCAGGATTCTCGAGGAGCGTCGCACGAGCTGTCCGGTCTCAAGCAGCGCGAGCTCGTCGTCGTGGCGTTCCTGGGGACCGAATGTCCGCTGGCGAAGCTGTATGGCTCGCGATTGGCCGAGCTGGCGAAGCAGTACGAGCCGAAAAATGTCGCGTTCATTGCGATCGATTCCAATCAGCAGGATACGCTGGCGGAAATGGCGCAATACGCACGCGCGGCGACAATCGAATTCCCGTTTCTCAAGGACCCGGCCAATACGGTCGCCGACCTGTTCCAGGCCGTCCGCACGCCCGAAGTGTTCGTGCTCGATCGCGAGCGAAAGATCCGTTACCGGGGTCGTGTCGACGATCAATTCGGTATCGGCTACTCGCGCTCTGAGCCAAAACGCCGCGACCTGGCCCTGGCTCTGGATGAAATTCTGGCGGGGAAGCAAGTCGGCGTGGCCGTCACGCAGGCAGCCGGGTGCCACATCGGTCGGGTCAATCGCACTCCGGCGCGCGGCGAGATCACCTACACGAAACACATCGCGCCGATCGTTCAGAAGCACTGCATGGAATGTCACCGGCAGGGGGAGATCGGGCCGTTCGCCCTGAGCAGTCACGAAGACGTCGTCAACTGGAGCGCGACGATCCGCGAGGTCATCGAGGAACGCCGGATGCCTCCGTGGCATACCGACGCCGAGCCTGGAAAATTCCTGAACGACCGCCGGCTCGCCGACGATGAGAAAAAGCTGCTGTTCGACTGGATGGCCAACGGCATGCCCGCGGGGAACCCGGCCGACCTGCCCGAGCCGCCGAAGTTCACCGAAGGCTGGCAGATCCCCAAACCGGACCTCGTCCTCGCGATGCCTCGGCCCTATACCGTGCAGGCCAAAGGGACCGTGGAGTACCAGTACTTCGAGTTGAATGAAAAATTCGACGAAGACAAATGGATCGTCGCGTCGGAAGCCCGTCCCGGCAACCGCGCGGTCGTGCACCACATCATCCTGTTCTACGTCCCCCCCGGATTCAAACGGCCGATCCAGGAAGGATCGCTGCTGCATTCGCTGGCGACGTTCGCCCCCGGCTTGCCCTCATGGCAGGCGCGTCCGGGAATGGCCCGCAAGATCCCCGCGGGCTCGAAGCTGTTTTTCCAGATGCACTACACGCCCAACGGAACCGAGAACGTCGATTTGAGCCGCGCCGGCATCGTCTTCGCCGATCCGGCAAAAGTCGAAAAGCAGTTGCGGATCGACACGGCGATCAACTTTCGTCTGCGGATACCGCCAGGGGCAGACAATGCGAAATTCGAGGCGTCGATGCGCTTCGGGCGCGACGTGCGGCTGATCTCGATGCTGCCGCACATGCACCTGCGGGGAAAGGCGTTTCGCATCGACGCGGTCGACCCCGAAGGAAAATCGCAGCTCATGCTGAACGTCCCCCGGTTCGATTTCAACTGGCAGAATAACTACATCTTCAGCGAATCGCCCATGATCCGCGAAGGCACGGTACTGCAGTGCCGCGCGGTGTATGACAATTCCGAAAACAATCCATCCAACCCCGATCCGAAGCAGTCGGTCGGCTGGGGAGACCAGACGTGGGAAGAAATGCTCGTCGGCCAGTTTGAAACGGTGCTCGAAGACCAGGACCTGCGGCTGGGACGTCCGGTCGTCACGCCGGCAGGCGACGGAGAATTCGACGTGGCATTCAAATACCGTCCGAAAGATCCCGCGCAGGCGGTCTACCTGGCGGGGGGCTTTAATGAATGGAAGCCGGACGGTCACAAGATGGACGGCCCCGATGAAAACGGCTCCTTCAAAACAACTCTCCGCCTCAAAGCCGGCCTGCACGAATACAAATTCGTGATCGACGGCAAGACGTGGCGCGCCGACCCGGGAAATCCCGATTTCGGCGGCCAGTACGCCAACAGCGTGATCGTCGTCGGCCTGAAGCCGGCGCGGCCTGCTGCGTCGGGCGGTGATTGACGGCATTTTGCATTCCTCGATCGGCTCCTGATGACTGCCTCTAAGACCGACCTGCTCAATCGCGACCTGGCTCATCTCGTTCACCCGCTGCACAATCGGAAACTGCACGCGGCAGCGGGGCACGTGTGGGTGAAGGCCGAGGGCGCGATTCTCACCGACGCCGACGGAAAAGAATACATCGACGGACTCTCGGGCCTGTGGAACGTTGTGGCCGGCCACGGTCGCCGTGAGCTGGCTGAGGCCGCCGCGAAGCAGATGGAAACGCTGGCCTACTGTTCCGGCTATGCGGGCAGCTCGAACATACCGGCGATCGATTTGGCCGAGCGGCTGGCCCGCATTACGTATCCTTCCATCACGCGATTCTTTTTCACCTCCGGCGGGGGCGAATCGAGCGACTCGAGTTTCAAAACGGCTCGCTATTACTGGCGGCTTCGCGGAAAGCCCGAAAAGACCAAAGTCATCTCGCGGCAGTGGGGTTATCACGGCGTCACACTGGCGGCCATGAGCGCCACGGGCATCAGCTCGTACTGGCCAATGTTCGAGCCCCGCGTCCCCGGTTTTGTGCAGATTCCCTCTCCCTATCCCTATCGCTACGTCGCCCCGGCGGGAGTCAGCCAGGGGGTCGCGGCGGCAAACGAGCTGGAGCAGGCGATCTTGAAGGAAGGGCCCGATACGGTCGGCATGTTTCTGGCCGAGCCGGTGCAGGGAGCGGGGGGCGTGATCGTACCCCAGGACGACTACTTCCCGCGCATTCGGGAAATCTGCGACAAGTACGACGTGCTGCTGGTGTCTGACGAGGTGATTACGGGGTTCGGCCGGACCGGGAAAATGTTCGGCCTGATGCACTGGGGCGTTCAGCCCGACATGATCCTGTTCGCCAAGGCGATCACCTCAGGATATTTTCCGCTGGGGGGCATTGGGATCACCGAGAAGATCGCCGGCGTGCTCGATACGGGCGAGATCCCCTGGATGCACGCTTTCACGTACAGCGCCCACCCGGTGGGTTGTGCCGTGGCGCTCAAGACGCTGGAGATCATCGAGCGAGAGAACTTCCCGGCGCAGGCCGTTGAGAAGGGCGCGCGTCTGTTGCGCGGCCTGCAACAGGCGCTCAGCGCGCACGCGCAAGTGGGCGAAGTGCGAGGCAAGGGCCTGATGTGCGGCATCGAATTCGTGCAGGATAAGGGGACGAAGGCCGAGTTTCCGCCAGCCGACCAGACCGGCAGCAAAGTTCACGCCGCCGCCCAGAAGCGCGGCCTGTTCAGCCGGCTGCGCGCTGAATCAGTCTTTTGTCTGGCCCCCCCGGTAATCACCCCCAACGCCACGCTCGACCGCATCGTCGAAATCATGGCCGAATCGGTGCGGGAGGTATTGGGGTAGCGATCAAATGCTGATGGAGTGCCCCCATTGTTTCACATTCGTTCATGTGCGGGCCGATGGCGAATGCCCGGCCTGCCGGGAAGACACAAACGATGTGCGCGGCCTTGACCAGGACCTGACAACTGTCGTGCTCGGCGAGGCGTCGCGCGTTCCCGAGATCTGCTGCAGTTGCGGGCTTGCGACTCGCCGCCGCATTCTCGTCAAGCAATGGAAGCCGGTCGGGGGCGACCACCCCGATGCGGCCGACGATGGGCAAATCGGCGCTTTCGCGATGGTCTTCAATGCGCTGTTCGGGTTGTTTGGAGGGCTGTTCCTGCACGCCTTCTTAAAGCGCAGTCCTCACAATCGGCAATGGGTTTGCGTCCCCATCATGCAGTGCGAGGCGTGTTCAGAGAATGGCCCGCCACAGCCGC
This sequence comes from Planctomycetia bacterium, assembly GCA_016200145.1. Taxonomy (GTDB): domain Bacteria; phylum Planctomycetota; class Planctomycetia; order Planctomycetales; family Planctomycetaceae; genus JACQFH01. The sequence goes on from JACQFH010000662.1 coordinate 5,987, forward strand.
TGCGCGTCGACTTCGAATACTTCACGATGCGGTTTGTTGTGCATCGGAATTTCCAGGCTCGAGTCGAGGATCGAGGTCCGGATGGTGGCTGATCAGTTTCGTGAGGGGAAGGGAACGCGCGGTGCCACCGGGGGCGGACCAACCTAAAGAGGTTGGTGCCCCAGCCCCCGCTCGCCGGCGCAATGAAAAACCCCGGCGTTGTTGCCAACGCCGGGGTTTGAACTTTTCGATTCTTCGACCGCTTCGACCCGTTAGTACATATCGTGGTCGCCGCCGCCGCCCTTCTTCTTTTCGTCCTTGGGCATTTCGGCGATCAGCGCTTCGCTGGTGAGCAGCAGCGTCGCCACGCTGGCGGCGTTTTGCAAAGCGCTGCGGGTCACCTTCGTTGGGTCAATGATTCCCGACTTGACCATGTCTTCGAACTTGCCGGTCGCGGCATTGTATCCGAAGTTGCCCGACCCTTCCAAAACCTTCTCGCAGATCACGCCCCCGTCGACGCCGGCGTTGTCGGCAATCTGGGTGAGCGGAGCACGGCAGGCCCGCAGGATGATGTGGTAGCCGGTGACGGCGTCATCTTCCAGATCTTTGGGCTTGCACGACGCCGAGCACCGCAACAGGGCCACGCCCCCACCGGGGAGGATCCCTTCAGCCACCGCCGCACGCGTGGCGTGAAGGGCGTCTTCGACGCGGGCCTTCTTCTCTTTCATTTCGCTTTCGGTCGCGGCGCCCACGTTGATCTTGGCGACGCCCCCCGACAGCTTGGCGATCCGCTCGTCGAGCTTCTCTTTGTCATAGTCGCTCGTCGAATTCTCGCGCTCTTTGCGAATCTGGTCGATCCGGGACTTGATGTCGGCGCTTTTGCCAGACCCTTCGATGATCGTCGTGTTGTCCTTGTCGACCTTGATCTGCTTGGCACGTCCAAGGTCGGACAACTGCACGTTCTCGAGCTGGATCCCCAGGTCTTCGAAGATCGCCTGGCCGCCGACCATGATGGCCAGGTCCTGCAGCATCGCCTTGCGGCGATCGCCGTATCCGGGAGCCTTCACCGCCACACACTTGAATGTGCCGCGGAGCTTGTTGATGACCAGAGTCGCCAGGGCTTCCCCTTCGACCTCTTCGGCCACGATCAACAGCGGCTTGCCCGCGTTGACGACCTTTTCGAGCACCGGCACCAGGTCCTTGATGTTGGTGATCTTCTTTTCGTGGATCAGGATGTACCCGTCTTCGAGCACCGCTTCCATCGTCTGCGGATCGGTGACGAAGTACGGCGACAGGTAGCCGCGATCGAACTGCATGCCTTCCACGATTTCCTTGTCAGTCGTCAGGCTCTTGCCTTCTTCGACGGTGATCACGCCGTCTTTGCCAACCTGTTCCATTGCATCCGACAGAATACTGCCGATCTGTTCGTCGCCGTTGGCCGCGACGGTGGCGACCTGCGCGATAGCCTTCTTATTGCGGCATTCGATCGACATTCCCTTGAGCTTCTCGACGATGTCTTCGACGGCCTTGTCCATGCCGCGCTTCATCTCGACAGGGTTCACGCCCGAAACAACGGCCCGCAGGCCCTCGATGTAAATCGCCTCGGCCATGATGGTCGCGGTCGTCGTGCCGTCGCCGGCAATGTCCGACGTCTTGCTGGCGACTTCCTTGACCATCCGGGCGCCCATGTCTTCGAACTTGTCGGCCAGCTCAATCTCGCGGGCCACGGTCACGCCGTCCTTGGTGACAGTCGGCGAGCCGAAGCTTTTCTGCAGAATCACGTTTCGCCCGCGGGGACCAAGAGTCACACGCACGGCTTTCGCCAGCTTGCTGACCCCCGCACGAATCTTGTCTTGTGCTTCCTGATCGAAAGCGATCATCTTGGCCATGAGAACGACTCTCCTGAATTCTGGTGATGATTGTGGCAGTAGGTTCGACTCGTTCGCCGCGGCCGTTCCGTCTCTGCATTCGACCGACGTCGGCTGAATCGACTAGAACACGGCGAGCACGTCGCTCTCACGGAGCAACAGGTAGTCGTCTTCGCCGATTGAGATTTCGTCGCCTGCATAGGAACTGAAAATGACGCGGTCACCGACCTTGAGCGTCAGGGGATTGCGTTTGCCATCCTTCGAAACGTGGCCGTCTCCGACCGAGATGACGGTTCCCTTTTGCGGCTTGTCTTTGGCGGTGTCGGGGAGCACGATGCCCCCGGCGGTTTTGGATTCGGCATCGTCGCGCTTCAGAACCACGCGGTCGTACAGAGGAATAACCCTGGTTCCGCCGTTACTGCTACCCTTCTTCTCCATTGAAAAGCTCCTCGGAAATTCCGGTGTTGCAATGTTGTCGTGTCGGCCTGTTGCCCGTCGAAATGCGCACTCTGCAGAAACAACCCGTCGTGGCGACAACGGGAATGCGAACAGCATGCCACGAAACAGATAAGTTGCAAGCATCTGTGCGACAGTATGTTGCGACAAATCGACACGCGTAGTGACGCTGCCAGATCCGCTGCCAAGCGTGGATTTCCTTCTTTCGCCGCCGCCAATTTGGCAGAGCAAATGCAAGCCAGGACCGGGCGTAGGCTGGAATCCATGATTCTCGCAGAACATCCAGGCATTACAATTGACACAACTGTTATAATGGGTAAATTGGGTTGGATTGAGACTCTTTTGTCTCTCGCAGTTATCACGCCCGCTCTCTCTCGTCGACGCGGCTAAGACGCCTTCCAGTGAACGCGCCTGTTCAGCCACGTTGTTTGCATCCGCGAAAACGCGCACTGACGAGAGGTCTGGCATGGATCAACCGGCCGAATGCAACGAACTGGGGCAGTTCCATTGGCATTTCGGAGCCTGGCAGGCGGCTCGACACGAATTTGAACAGTTGCTCCGATGGGGACAATTGAAGAATTCGCAGCCCCTCTGCGAAGCAGCGTGGAATAATCTGGCTGTTGTCTTCCGCGAAATCGGCGATGCGGCCCAGGCTTCGATCTGCCAGCAACAGGCGTGGAAAGCCGCGTTCGGGACCACCGATACAGCCGATTTATCACCAGAATCACTGTCGTGCCACATGACAAACCGGGCGAATGACGCCATCCTCGCCGGCGAATTCCGCCTGGCCGAACGGTTGCTCTGGTCGGCCCTCGACTGCGACCGGTTGTCGCAGAACCTGGTCGATGAAGCGGCCGATTGGGGCAGCCTGGGAATTGTCGCCTCGCTGACGGGGGACTTCGATTCAGCCGGTGTGCGGTTCGAACGCGCCTACCACATCCACGCCCAACTTGGGGACGACATCGGAATGGGTTGCGATCTCAGGCACCTGGCTGAACTCGCGATGGCCAGAGGCGACTTCGATGAGGCGCGCCGATTTGTGAACCGGGCGCTCGTCCATTTTCGCCGCTCGGGTTGCCGGCGACTTGTCCGGCGGGCGAATCGAACGAAGCTCGAAATCGCGGCACGCCACCGGCTGGCCGCATTCGACCCGTCTCGGAATTAGGCCGCAATCGCCGGAAAAGATCGTTGCATTCCGCAGCCAATGTGGATAGACTTCAGACGTTCCGTCTCTATCGGCCGCGGCTGACTGCCGCGCGCGGAGTCGCTGTGATCCAGTCGGAGGTCCACGATGGCTCGTCCTGTTCGTGATCAGCTTGCTCCGGTGCGTTGGCGACAGCGCTTGGTCTTTGCAGCGTGGTCTGCCACCTGGGGGCTTGCGGCCGGATCGGTGCTTGCCGTCGCGCTCGAATTCGCGCGGATGTTGAACTGGCTGACCGTTTCCACCACGGCAATCTGGGGCGTACTTGCGGCCGTCCCTGTGCTCGCAGGTTTTGCGGGGCTGATTTCCCGTCATTCCTGGCAGTCCGCTGCGATCGCCGTCGACTCGCATTATCGTCTGAAGGATCGCGTGTTGACGGCCTTGGCGTTTATCCGCAAACCAGGCCCGGCAAACTGGTCAGAGTTGCAAGTGGCCGATGCGCTCGAGCACCTGGCGAAAGTTGAACCGGTGCGGGTCGTTCCGATTCGCGTGCCCCGCGCACTCCCCTTCGCCGGCCTGTGTCTTGTGCTGGCAATCGTGCTCAATATTCTGCCCGGAACAGGCACCGAAATTTCAGCCAGCCCGAGCGATCCGCTGGCTGTCGTGCTGGAGCAAGCCGACGAGCTCGCCGAAGACCTGAAAGAAATGCAGGAGCTGGCGAAGAAAGACCAAAATAAAGAGCTGGAACAGCTCATCGAAGAACTCCAGGAAAAAGTCGAAGAATTGCGACAGCCCGGAGTCGACGAGCGTGAAGCGCTGGCCAAGCTGTCGGAAATGGAAGCCGCCATCAAGGCGCAACAGGCCCAGTACAACGTTGCCGCCGTCGACGCGCAACTGCAGGCGCTGGGAAACGCGATGCAGGTCGCCGAAGCGCTGCAGTCGGCCGGCAAGGCGATGGCCGAATCAAAGCTCGACAAAGCCGCCGAAGAGCTCGAAAAACTCGACGAGCCCAAACTGGAACGCAAAGAGGCCAAGGCTCTCGAAGAACAGTTGCGCAAGCTCGCCAAAGAGATGCAGGAAAACGGCCTGGCGTCGCTCAGCGAATGCACGTCACAGATGTGCGAGTCGTGCAAGGGGGACGGCAAGAAGTTCAAGGCGGCTGCGAAATCGATGGCCGGCCAGTGCCGCGCCGAGGCCCGCAAAAAGAAAATCAACGACCTCTTGTGCTCAGAGTGCAATAAGCTGGCTGAGTGCAAATGCAATTGCCAGAAAAACAGTCTCGCCAAGGGCAAGAATCCCCAGAAATCAACCACACCATCGTCGACCTTCGGGATGAAGATAAGCGGCAATACACAGGGCGAGAAGACCGACCTCCTGGCCGAGCGAAAGTTCGAGCAATTGACAGGACAGGAAGGCGACGGCGATTCCGAATCGGAAACCGAACATTCCGTCGAAGGCCGTCAAGAGGCAGGGCGGAGCTACCGCGACGTCTACCAGAAATATCGTAAGATGTCCGAATCGGTCCTCGACAGCGAACCGATTCCGCTCGGCCACCGCCAGACGATTCGCCGCTACTTCGAATTGATTCGCCCGCAGCAGGCCGACGAACCTGCCAAGGCCGAATCAGACAGCAAATAACCGGCAGCGGAGCTTTTGCGACAGACGCGGCAGCGCCCGAGTTCTATTGCGCCGTGGCGATTCGAACTCGAATCGTACGCCATGGAGCGCATCACGAATTCGGAAGACCCACTCGGACGAGGCAACTCTTGCCATCGGGCGAATCCTCGACGTCGATTGTGATACCGAGGAACTGGCGCAGCAGGTCGATGTGGGTTGTCGAGTGCGCTGTGAGTGGATTCGTGCGAAAGGAACCTCCTCGCCGTCGTGTCTGATTGGCGGATTGCGGCTCGGGTTTTTGCCAGGCGCTGATTCCGAGGGGCAGCAGCAACTGGTCGGCAAGATGCGGCCCAATGGGCACGCCGGAATCAAGATACTCGCGAACCTCTTTCGCTGCGATCTGGGCCACGCGCTCGGCCTTGACCCCTTGCTTGCCGATGCTGCTGAAGACCTCGGCGACGTGCTCGCTTTCGACCGCAAGCAGGACGGCATTGCCAGGGCCAGCCGACGCTACCAATTCGATCCTGCACTCGTCCTTTACCCAGCCAAGCCGGTCGCGAATCGTTTCGAGCTCGCGGCGTGCGATGTGCTCGGGAAGGTTTGACAGCAGAATCCGGGCACGCCGGGCGACGATTTCGCCACGTTCGCACAGATCAAAACCGGCCAGTGACCGGGCCGGCTGAATCTGCACCCGAAACCGGCCGCCGCCTGCCGGAAAAAAACCGCAGCGATCGAGCTCGACGGCCACGTGCGGCCCCATCCTGTTCACCAGCGGCAGATAGGCCTCTCGCAAGAAATCGATTGGAGGGGCCCAGGGATTGTGCGTGCCTCCTTCCAGAATCAGCGTGCTCGGCATGTCTGCAAGAAGCAGAGCCGGCAGAACCGTCTGCAAAACGAGCGTCGCGCTGCCGGCCGTGCCGATGCTGAACCAGTACTCTCCCGAACGGACCTCCCCGGGAGCGAACGTCAGCGCTCGCGATCCGACCGCGGCGCCGGTGACCGCTGCGCCCGAAATCTCGGCCGAGGCATTGACTGCCGTCAGGTGCTGGCGTGCGAGGCCCGGCTTTTCACGCCCGGCGCGGATGTTGTCGATCACGACCGGCCTGCCCGTCACCATCGACAGCGCCAGCGACGAACGGATGATCTGGCCGCCGCCTTCGCCGCGGGAGCCGTCGATGTGAATGCTGTCGGTCATGACATTGGTGAGCCGTGGGAACGGGCACCCATTCGAATAGAATTGGTCGCCCGCGGGTGCGTCCGCCGGGCTCCTGAATCCAAGAGAGCGCAAAGGTCATTGAGGTTCGTGATGCGGATTGAGCGAATCCAGTTCGTGCTGCGCCTGGCGGACGAATTCGCGGGCCGAAGCGTCGTCACCGTACAACTCGATGATCCCCTTCCAGATTTCCTGCGCTTCGGCTGGCGAGCCGTCGCGGGCCAGCGTGGCAGCGCGCTCCAGGGCGGCTTTAAGCATCCGGTCGCGGTCTTCATTTCCGGCGCGCTGCCTGCGCACCTCATCCAGCGATTCGGTCACGGCCGTCTGGAGCTTGGCGAGTTGTTCGTCGCCGGCCAGGAGCGCGCTCAGCGCAGCCAGAATCTTCTCGGCGCGGGCCAGGTCGCCGACCTGCCGGTAATACAGCGCCAGTTGCAGTTGCCGTTCGGCCTCGGATCGGGGCCGCGACGCCCGGCCGGGGCGCGTGGCTTCGTAGGCGTCGATCTTTCTGAGAAGCGGCCTCACGCGATCGCCCCACGTGTTGGAATCGAGGGCCAGCAGCGGTTCCAGGTATTCGCGGCGAGCGCGGAGCCACTCGGGGCCCGGCTCTTCCTGCAGCGCGGCGCTGGCCCGGTCGAACATTTCCTGCGGCGTTGGCTGCTGCGGGCGGAAGAACCAGACGCCTCCCAGGATGACCAGGATCAAGAGCGTCACCAGCACGTAGATGTTGTTGAACAGCGCCGAGAAAAAGCCGCCCTGGACGACCTCCGACAGTTCGGCCCGCATCAGCGTCTGCATCAGCGTGGCAGGTCCAGGATGCCGCGGCGCCTGCGGAAGCGCCCCCTCGGTGGCCGGAACGGTCGTCCGGCTTCCCTTGCCTTCGACGCTGGAGGCCAGGGTGACCCCTGCGGCAGCGTAATCTTCGAGGCTGATCGTCTGCTCCAGGTGCCGCAGCAGGACGAGCGCATCGGGGAATCGGTTTTCCGGCTCTTTCTCGAGGAGCTTGCAGATTGTGTCGTCGACGCGCTGGGGGAGATCGGTGACAAACAGCCGCGGGCGGTCGAACACGCCGAATTTGTGCTTCTGGATCACCTCCACCGCCGTCGAGCCTGAGAACGGCGTCCGCCCGGTAATCATGGCGTACAGAACCGCGCCGAGCGAATACAGGTCGCTCTGTTTGCCTGCGCGCTTCCCCTGGGCCTGCTCAGGTGACATATACTCGGCGGTGCCGATGATGCCGCCGGTGGCAGTCAGGCGGCCGCTGGCAAACACCTGGGCCACGCCAAAATCGGTGAGCTTGACGAGCCCCTCGGGTGTGACGAGCAGATTCGAGGGCTTGAGGTCGCGATGAATGATGCCCGCGTCGTGAGCTGCCTTGAGCGCCAGGCAGACGTCGATGGCAATGGCAAACGCCTTGCGCCAGGGAAGGCGTTTCTCGCGGCGCAATACGGCCATCAGCGTCTCGCCGGCGACGTATTCCATCGCGTAGTAGTAATTCTCACCCTCAACGCCGCTTTCGTAGAGCGAAACGATGTGCGGGTTCTTGAGCTTCCGCATGGCGTCGATTTCGCGGTTAAAGCGCTCGACGAAACCCGGCTCTCGCGCCAGCGATGCCGTCAGCACCTTGACCGCCGCGAGCCGACCGCTTTCGGCCTCGCGTCCCAGATAGACGTTCCCCATGCCTCCCGAGCCGATCTTCTCGAGAATCTGGTACGGGCCGATGCGTTCGGGATCCATGGGGGATAATGCCGAGTGCGAATTTCGAAGTGCGGAAGCAAATCGCGGAGTCCCGGCACAGCAATATGCCGCCGCCCAGTGTATGATGGATTTCCGCCGCCGGTCAATTTCACCCCCGGGGAATCCTTGCAGCGCACGGCACCGCCCGTGCTCGATTCGTTATGCCGGCTGAACCGTACCTTTTGCGTCTGGGCACGCGTCTGTCGGCAGGGCTGGAATCGCTGTCGGCCGAGACACGCGCGCGGCACCGGGATTTCGTTCTGTCGCGGCAGAACGGCGACGGAGGCTTTTCCGGTCGCGAAGGGGGATCGGACCTGTACTACACCGGGTTCGCCGTGCGTACGCTCGCCGTGCTGAAGCTTTTGGCCGCGGACGACTGCGAACGGATCGCCGGGTACATCAAGTCGGCGGGCCAGTCGCAGGTGACCGTCATAGACCTGGTGAGCTGGCTGTACTGCGCGCTGGTCGTGCAGGGGTTTTCGGGAATCGACGTGCTGTCGCAGGTCGACGCCCAGTGGCCTGACCGGCTGGCCGAAATCCTGGAGAGTTTTCGCACGCGCGACGGCGGGTACGCGAAGACACACGAGGGGGCGGCGGGGAGCACGTACCATTCGTTTCTCGTCGCGCTGTGTTATGAACTCATTGGCCGGCCCATGCCTCATCCGGCGCGACTGCTGCAATTCGTCTTCGACCGGCAGCGCGACGATGGCGGCTTTGTGGAAATCGCGCCGATGAAGCGCAGCGGCACCAACCCCACGGCCGCCGCCGCTGCAATCCTCAACATGCACGGGGCGCTCGACAGCGAGCTGCGCGACGACATCGCCGCGTTCCTGCGGGAAGTCTACAGCAGCGAGGGAGGCTTTCAGGCCAACACACGGATTCCCTGCGCCGACGGGCTGTCGACGTTCACGGCGATCCTGACGGTGCAGGACCTGGGGCTCGCGGGGCTGTTCGACACGGCCCGCGCCAGGGAATTCGTTGATGGCCTCGAGTTTCCCGGGGGCGGATTCCGCGGGGCGCTGTGGGACCAGGCGGCGGACGTGGAATACACGTTTTATGCGCTGGGAACGCTGGGATTGCTGGGAACTAACGACCGAACGCCTTGAGGATTGCGAGGTCCCAAGTGGTCGGAAATGCAACATTCCTCTTGACATTCTTTAGCGCACGAACTAAATTCTGCGCCATCGAAGGAATGAACTTGGGAGGAAGCAGGGGTTGAGTCGCGCCAAGTTTCGGCGGATTCGTTCCTCCCTGAATTGCACCATAGGAGGGTAGAATGCTCGTTCTCACGCGTCGCCGCGACGAGTCGATTGTGATTCGCAATCGATTCGGCACGGAAATTCGGCTGATGGTGGTTGATATCCGAGGCAATAAAGTGCGGCTGGGGATCGAAGCCCCGCCGGACGTAAGCATCGTTCGAAAAGAGGTCTGCGAGCGCGAGTCGGCGATTGAAACGTGCGCTCGCGAGATGGCCTGGATCTGACGCACACCTTGGCGAATCGTCGTGCAGGACGGGAACAATTCCCGTCCTGTTTTTTTGCGCACTTGCCAGCCAGGATGGAACTCGCGACTGGGATTTCCTACGATACTCCGGTGCTCACATCAACGCGGCGAGATCAAGACGATCATCCGCAGGTCACCTGGATGATCGCGCACGTCGTTCATGGCGCGCCGCAGCTCTCGCTGACGTCTGTCGCAATCCAATCACGTTTCCCAATCCTCGTTGAGATCCGATGGCCGGTCTGTCGTTGCGTACAGGGTTCGTTTTCTTCTTGCTATTCACATTCCACGCCGCGCTGGGCTTCCCCGCCGCATTGGGTGGCGAAGAGACTGTTCAGAAAAAAGAACGCAGCGAGCGGCCTCCGGTCGTCGTGACCGGCGCAGCCCGCCGGCTGCACGCCGAATGCCTCGTCTTCGACGGCCACAACGATCTGCCGTGGTCGATGAAAATCAAAGCCGGCTCGTCGTTCGACGTTGCCGACATCGCCACGCTCCAGGAGCGATTTCACACCGACATCCCGCGTTTGAACGAAGGCGGAATGGGGGCGGTGTTCTGGTCGGCATACGTTCCGTCCGAAAAGGGGAAAGTGGGCGTCGCCGCGCGCGACGTGCTTGAACAGATCGACCTCATTCACCGGATGGTCCGCCGTTACCCTGAAACGTTTGAGCTGGCGCGCACGGCCGACGACGTGGTGCGGATCCGCAAATCGGGAAAAATCGCCTCGCTGATCGGACTGGAAGGCGGGCACGCGATCGAGAACTCGCTGGGGCTGCTCAGGATGTACGCCCAACTCGGCGTGCGCTACATGACGCTGGCCCATTCGGAAACGCTGGACTGGGTCGATTCGGCCACCGACGAAGCGCGGCACGGGGGGCTGACGTCGTTCGGCGAAGAGGTCGTGCTGGCGATGAATGAGCTGGGCATGCTGGTCGACGTGTCGCACGTCTCGGCGGACGCGATGCGCGCCGCGCTGCGGGTGTCGCGGGCGCCGGTCATCGCGTCGCATTCTTCGGCGTTCGCGATTGCGCCGCATCCGCGCAACGTGCCCGACGACGTGCTCGAGATGTTCAAGGAGAATCGGGGAGTCGTGATGGTCAATTTCTATTCGGCGTACGTGGTCGCCGAGTCGGCCAGGGCCCGCGCCAGGATGTTCGAAGTTGAGCGCGAACTGGAACAGAAGTACCCCGATCGGGACGAATTCAAAAAGGCCTGGGATGATTGGCACGAAACCAATCCCATCGTGTCAGGAACCGTGCACGACCTGATCGATCATATCGACCATATCGTCAGGGTCGCCGGGATCGACTGCGTCGGGCTCGGTTCCGATTTCGACGGGGTTCCCATGACGCCTGACCAGCTCGACGACGTGTCGTGCTTCCCCGTGATCACGCAGGCCCTGCTCGACCGCGGGTACACGCCGCGCAATATCCGCAAGATCATGGGCGAAAATACGTTGCGCGTGCTGCGCGAAGCGGAACAGGTGGCCGGCACCGAACGAGAGAAGTAGCGAAGTCCGGACGCCGGAATTTGTAGAGCCGCGGTGCTCGCCCCGCGCGTTTCAGCAGACAAAAATGGCCCCCAGGTCGATCAGTAACTGGTGCCGGGGATGCCCAAAGACTCGCACTCCGGTCGCGCCTTGGTCTATAATCAGACATTCAGTCTCAGTTACTGTTCCCACGTGAATTCTCACGCGGCAGCCCGGCGGGGAGGGCAACGGTTATGAAGTCGCTCGCGGGAATCGTTCTGGCGGGGCTGTTCGTTCTGGACCAGTCAGGTCTGTGCCTTGCCCAGCCAGCTCCGGCCGCAGCGCCCTCGACGAGAGACGCTGCATTGGCCGACGATGCGCAGCGGCTGGCCGACAAGATCGACGAGATCATCGCGCGGCGATGGAAGGCTGAACAAGTGATTCCCGCTGCGCCGGTCGACGATGCGGCGTTCATGCGGCGCGTGACGCTCGACATCGCCGGCAAGATTCCCGCCGTCTCAGACCTGCACGAATTTCTCGACGACTCGGCCGCCTACAAGCGGCGGCACCTTGTCGAACGGCTGCTCGAGAGCCCGGCCTACATCACGCACTTTTCCAGCGTGTGGCGCGCCGTGATGCTTCCCGAGGCTGATACCGACCTGCAGATGCGGGCGCTCGTTCCCGGATTCGAAGCCTGGCTCCGCAAGCAGTTTTCGGCCAACGCCAGCTTCGACGCCGTGGTGCGGGAGATCCTGACGGTGCCGGTCGATCCGCGGCTGGCGGCCAATCCGCTGCAGCCGCAATCTGATGTCACGCCGGTCGGGTTTTACCAGGCCAAGCAGCTCAAGCCCGAGAACCTGGCGGCAGGCACCGCGCGGATGTTCCTGGGCGTGCGCATCGAATGCGCCCAGTGCCACGACCACCCCTTCGACGACTGGAAGCGCGAACAGTTCTGGGGCTACGCGGCGTTTTTCGCCGGCGTTGAACGCGATCAGAACGCGGCCGCCGGCGCGCTCGACGCGATCAAAGAGCTGTTCGGCGGCCGGTCCCTGTCGATCCCGGGCACCGACAAGCGGGTCGTGCCGACGTATCTTAACGGCGATTCGCCGCAGCTCAAGTTTCGCGACAGCCCGCGGACGATCCTCGCCGACTGGATGATCTCGGAACAAAACGCGTACTTCGCCCGCGCGACGGTCAACCGGCTGTGGGGCCAGTTTTTCGGCATCGGGATCGTCAACCCGGTCGACGATTTCACGGCGCAGAACCCGCCAAGCCATCCGGAGCTTCTCGACGAGCTGGCCCGCCAGTTCGTGGCGCACAAATTCGATTTCAAGTTCCTGATTCGCGCGATCACCGCCAGCAAGACGTACCAGCTCAGCAGTCGCGAGAGCGACAAGAGCCAGCAGAACCCGCGACTGTTCGCCCGCATGGCCCTGAAAGGCCTGTCGGCCGGGCAGTTGTTCGACAGCATTTCGCAGGCGACGGGATTTCACGAATCGGTAACCAACCGCAATCCGTTTGGGATGATGAACAACACGCCGCGCGAAGAGTTCGTGCGGATGTTCGAGGACAGCAACGAAACGATCACCGAACGGCAGACGACGATCCTGCAGGCCCTGTCGATGATGAACGGTCAATTCGTCGCCGATGCGACGGGTCTCGAGAAAAGCGCGGCCCTGGTGGCGATCGCCGACTTTCCGCTGATGACGACGCCTGAACGAATCGAAGCGCTGTACCTGGCCGCGTTCAGCCGCAAACCCCGGCCCGACGAACTCGACAGGCTCGTCCTGTACGTCGACACCGGCGGACCCGCCAAAGATACGAGAAAGGCGCTCAGCGACGTCTTCTGGGCGCTCCTGAACAGCAGCGAATTTCTGTTTAACCGGTAGATCGTCATTAACCTCCGCGAGCCGGGGACGTCAGTCCCCGGGTGCGTGACCTATGAAAAGCCCAATCCACTCCGCGTTTCCAGCCCTCTCCCGCCGCGACTGGCTCAAGTTATCGGCGTGCGGGACATTCGGCCTGTCGATGTCGGGCTGGCTTTCGGCGATGGCAGACGAGGCCCGCGCGACCAAAGAGCGCAAGCGGTCGTGCATCCTGCTGTGGATGTCGGGCGGGCCCAGCCAGATGGATACGTTCGACCTGAAGCCCGATCACGAGAACGGCGGGTCGTTCAAGCCGATCGACACGTCGGTGCCGGGAATCCAGATTTCGGAGCATCTCCCCAAGCTCGCGCAGCAGATGCAGCACTGTGCGGTCGTCCGCTCGATGCTGACTAAGGAAGGGGACCACACGCGGGCCACGTATCTGTTGCGGACCGGCTACCTGCCGCAGGGACCGGTGCAGTACCCGACTCTCGGTTCGGTGTGGAGCCACCAGCTCGGTTCCGAGGAATCGGAGCTGCCCAATTTTGTGAGCATCGCGCCGTACCGGTTCCTCAGCCCCGCGGCGTTCGGTCCGGGGTTTCTCGGTCCGAAGTATGCCCCGCTGATTGTGGGGGACGGCAATCCGAATGTCGGCCGCAATGCCGATTATGAAAAGACGCTGCAAGTGAAGAATCTGGCGGCGCCGGCCGGCGTGATTGCGGAGCAGACCGATTCGCGGCTCGAATTGCTGGCAGGCCTCGAAGCCGATTTTGCCGCCGGGCATCCGGGAACTCCCTCGGCGAGTCACCGTGCGGCCTATCTGCAGGCGGTGCGGATGATGCGGTCGGAGGCCGTCAAGGCGTTCGATCTGTCTCCCGAGCCCGAGGCGCTGCGCGACGCATACGGGCGCAACCAGTTTGGGCAGGGGTGCTTGCTCGCACGGCGGCTCGTGGAGCGCGGCGTGCCATTCGTTGAAGTGTCGCTGAACGGCGTGCAGGGCGCGCCCGGACTGGGGTGGGACACGCACCAGGACAATTTCGGCGCCGTGCAGAAACTCTCGGAAACGCTCGACCCAGCCTGGGCCACACTGCTTGACGACCTGAAGACACGCGGGCTGCTCGATTCGACGCTCGTCATCTGGATGGGTGAATTCGGCCGGACTCCCAAAATCAACGACATGAAAGGGCGCGACCACTTCCCGGCGGCGTGGACGACAGTTCTCTGTGGCGGTGGCATTCGCGGCGGACAGGTCGTCGGCAAGACCAGTCCCGACGGCATGACGGTCGCCGAGCGCCCCGTTGCCGTTGCAGATTTCCTGGCGACCGCGTGTTTGGCTTTGGGGATCGACCCGATGGGCCAGAATACCTCCAACGTCGGCCGCCCGATCCGCATCGCCGACCCGAACGCCAAGCCGATCGAAGAAGCGCTGGCGTAGTCAGACTTCAAACGTCTCGTGCAGCTTCGGCAATACCGGCTCTTCGTCGCAGTAATCTTTAAGGACGCCGGCCAGCGCCTGCGAGGCGGCCGGTTCGCCGTGTACGAGGAACGCCTGGCCCACGCCGGTCTGCGACGCCAGCCCCTCGTACCACCACTTGAAGTCGTTGACGTCGGCATGCCCCGACAGGCCGTTCAGGATTTCGACTTTGGCGCGCAGCGTATACTGGCGGTCGTAAATCTTGAGATACGGTTGACGATCGACGATTCGCCGCCCCAGTGTGTGCTCGGCCTGGAACCCGATGATCACGATCATATTGTTCGGGTCTTCGACGCTGTGCTTCAGGTGGTGCAGCACGCGCCCGCTCTCGCACATGCCGCTGGCGGCAATGATGACGCAGGCGCCCTTGCGGTAATTGAGCTTCATGCTCTCTTCCTGCGAGGCAATGTACGTCAGCCCATGAAATGAAAACGGATCGGCGTCGGTGTGCAGCGAGCTTTGCACTTCTTCGTCAAAGAGTTCGGTGTAGCGGCGGAAGATACTCGTCAATCGGTTCGACAGGGGGCTGTCGACGAACACCGGCACCGCAGGCAGTTCGCCTGCCAGTTGCATCTGGTTCAGAAAGAACACGATCTGCTGTGTTCGCCCCAGGCTGAACGCCGGGATCACCACTTTGCCTCCCGTGGCGACCGCGTGCTGAACGATCCGCAGCAATTCGGCCTTGAGGTTGGCCGGCGGCTCGTGAACGCGGTTGCCGTACGTCGATTCCGAAATCAGGATGTCGCATCCGGGAACAATTTCGGGATCGCGCAGCAGTGGCAGACCGCGCCGCCCCAGATCGCCGGTGAACACCAGCCGGCGAGTCTCGCCTTTCTCCTGAAACTCGAGCTCCGTAATCGCCGAGCCGAGAATGTGACCCGCGTCGCGAAAGCGAATGCGCAGATCGGCGAACAGCGAGATCCACTGGCCGTAGCTCTGCGGTTCGAGCTGCCGGATAATGCCGCGCACGTCTTTTTCGGTGTACAGCGGCTCGATCCGCGGTTGGTTCGTGGTTCGCTTCTTTTCGAGGTGCCGGGCGTCTTCGACTTGAATGTGAATGCTGTCCTGCAGCATGACGTCGGCGACGTCGGCGGTGGCGTCGGTGCAGATCACGGGGCCGCGGTAGCCTTCGCGATACAGCCCGGGGAGATTTCCACAGTGGTCAATGTGGGCGTGCGACAGAATGACGGCGTCGAGATCGGAGGGCCGGTGAAAGAATGTTTCATTCTTGCGTCGCGACTCGGCCCGATGACCCTGAAACAATCCGCAATCGAGCAGCACCTTGAGCTTGCCGCACTCGATCAGATGCTGACTGCCGGTGACCTCGCCAGCCGCCCCGCAGAAGGTAATTTTCATCGTCAGAATCCTGGTCGGTGGGATACGGGCGAGATTGCGAAACAAGTGCAATCGCCCCGTTCAATCGTCATTCGAATTTCCGCAAGTCATTTGGCGACATGCTTTTATGAACAAGCCAATTGACCTGGCCTGGAATTGAAAGCTAGAATTGCATAAAAGCCGGCAATTAACGGGAGAAAACGGGAGAACAGGACATGGTGGCCGTCGTTGCCAAACCTGAATCACTTCGCGATTTGTTCGCGGCGTTTACCGAGCACACGTTTCAGGTCGATCTGGGAATCGCGGACGCTCGGCTGACCGATTACTTGACCGACCTCCTGCTGCGGTTCATTCGTTTCGACGCGATTTTCCGGTTTCGCAATACCGTCGGGCGGCGCCTCGAAGACGTCGCCGAGATGATGCTCGAAGCCGACCAGCGACTGGGCAAGCCGCGCCGCGAAATCTACCGGCATATCGGCGACTTCACCCTGTTCTGGACAGGCGTTTATCCCGAAGCGCTGTCGCATCTGCAAGCCCCAGACCGCAAAGATCATCTGCTCGATTACCTCGAACAGGGCAAACGATCGTATTACATCGCCAGCACCTACGAGGAAAATCCCTGGCAGGACGAGGCCCCCATTCTGCGGCGCTTGAGCGAGGAATTCGAGCTGTGCAGCGTCGGGCTGCAACGAGTTCGCAAGGAATGGGAGAGGCCGGCGGTGAACTGAGGCTACAGACTGGAGACGTGAGGTTCGAGGACGACGCGATGGTGCCTCAAGCTTTGTTTTGGTTCGCACAGCGTACTCCGGTGTTATAATGGGTTCAGAGCGGAAAGCAGCCAAAGGTTTCTGCGGGACGACCCATGCCGGTGCATGACTGGACTCGTGTTGATTCAGGACTGTTCCATGCGTTTCATCAACGTTGGATCAGCTCGATTTCCGACGCACTGAACGGGGGCGTGCTGCCATCGGACTATTTCGCCCTTGCAGAGCAACGTGTCCGCGGGCCGATTCCCGACGTGTTGACGCTCCAGCTTGCAGCCACGGGTTCGGAACCAGAATCCACAGGCGTGGCGGTAGCTGCCGCACCTCCGAAAACGCGCATCGTTCGACGCAGTGAAGATGACATCTATGCAGCGAAAGCCGACCAGATCACCGTACGGCACAGGCACGGCAATGTTGTGGCGGTGATTGAAATTGTGTCGCCCGGTAACAAGGCAAGCCGCGCCGAATTTCTGGCGCTGGTCCAGAAGGCTGCTGGATTGATCCATCAGAATATTCATCTGCTCATGATCGATTTGCTTCCTCCGGGGCGGCGCGACCCGCACGGAATTCACAAGGCCATTTGGGACGAATTCCTCGAGGAAGATTTTGATTTACCCCCCGACAAGCCGCTGACGCTCGCGGCGTACGACGCCGGACCCCCTCGTGTTGCGTATGTCGAAACAGTTGCCGTCGGGGATAAGCTCCCCGACATGCCGCTCTTTTTGAAGCCGGAAACGTATGTGCCTACCCCCCTGGAGGCGACATACGAGCAGACTTGGAGTGTCTTCCCCCGCGCCTTGAAGGGCCTGCTTGAAGTCCCACCGAGCGCTCAGTCTTGAGCCCTCACGCCTCGCGGCGTTGAACGCCGCACGCCCGGCGTTAAGATGGCACGCACCATGCACATCTCTCTCGCCTGCGCCGCGTGTGATTCGCGATTCCCGATCGATCGGCTGCAAAACCTGTGCGCCGTGTGCGCGAAGCCGCTGGTCGCCGGCTACGATCTGGCGTCGATCCGCGACCGATTCACGCCCGAAATCGTCCGCCGCCGTGAGCTGCGTTCGATGTGGAAATTCTGGGATGTGCTGCCCGTCGACGCGCCGGAACAGGCCATGTCGTTGGGCGAAGGGGACACGCCCCTCTTGCGCTGCACGCCGCGCGGGCCGTTCGAGCGGTTTTCGCGATTGTTCATCAAAGATGAATCGTTCAATCCGACCGCCAGCTTCAAGGCGCGAGGCATGTCGGCCGCCGTCACCAGGGCCGTACAATTGGGCGTCAAGACGATCGCCCTCCCCTCGGCGGGAAATGCCGCGGGAGCCGCGGCGTACTACGCCGCGCGGGCCGGCCTGGGTTGCTATCTGTTCATGCCGCAGGACACACCGCCGGCCAACATCATCGAATCGGTCGTGGCCGGAGCAAAAGTGTTTCTCGTCAACGGGCTGATCAGCGATTGCGGCAAGCTCGTGAAGCGCGGATGTGGCGAATTCGGCTGGTTCGATCTGTCGACGCTCAAGGAGCCGTTCCGCATCGAAGGCAAGAAGACCATGGGCTACGAGCTGGCCTTCGACCTGGCCGCCGCGCACGGCACGCCGCAGCTCCGCCTGCCTGACTGCATCCTGTATCCGGCAGGAGGGGGCACGGGCTTGATCGGAATGTGGAAAGCCTTCGACGAAATGCAGCAGCTCGGCTGGATCGGCGCGGAGCGCCCCAGAATGGTCGTCGTACAGGCCGAGACGTGCGCCCCGATCGTGCGGGCCTTTCAGGCCGGCAAGGATCGGGCCGAGATGTTTCCCAACGCCGCGACGGTGGCGTCTGGGCTGCGCGTGCCGGCGGCCGTGGGCGACTTCATGATGCTGCGTGTCCTGCGCGAAAGCCACGGTACCGCGGTGACGGTCACAGACCCGGAACTGCTCGCCGGCGTCGAGGAAATGTCTCGCCATCAGGGCGTATTCGCCTGTCCCGAAGGGGGCGCCGTCTGGAAGGGGGCCGAAAAACTGCTGGTTTCGGGCTGGCTCAAGGGCGACGACGAGATCGTGCTGTTCAATACGGGAAGCGGACTGAAATACAACCACCTGTTCCCGGTCGGCAATCTGCCCGTTCTCGATCACAACGACCCCAACTGCCTCGCGCAGGTCGGGTGACTTCCCTTTCAGGGCCGTGTATACTGCGTGAACCGCCACCTCTCGGCGTCCGCCCTCTCAACTCCTCGACCAGATCCACAACCGGGATATGACGCGACTGACTATTTCACCGGGAAAAACTCGCATTGGCTGGATCGGCACAGGCGTCATGGGGGCCAGCATGGTCGGCCACCTGGTTGCCGCCGGGTTTTCGGCGACGATTTTCAACCGTCGCAAAGAAAAGGCTGAGCCTTTACTGGCCAAAGGCGCCAAGTGGGCCCCCACTCCCAAAGCCGTCGCTGAAGCCGCCGACGTGGTGTTTTCGATTGTCGGATTCCCCAGCGACGTGCGACAGGTCATGCTGGGCAGCGATGGCGCGCTGGCAGGATCAAAGGCCGGTAATGTCCTTGTCGACATGACGACCAGTGACCCGTCGTTGGCGGTGGAAATCTACAATGCCGCCAAGGTCAAAGGAGTGCACAGCATCGATGCGCCGGTTTCGGGGGGCGACGTAGGCGCCAAAGAAGCGAGGCTGTCGATCATGATCGGCGGCGACCAGGATATTTCCGACGCCCTCGCACCGTGCTGGAATGCGATGGGGAAAACCATCGTGCACCAGGGTGGGCCGGGAGCCGGCCAGCACACGAAAATGGTCAATCAGGTGCTGATCGCCAGCAACATGATCGGCGTGTGCGAGGCGTTGCTGTA
>JACQFH010000663.1 GCA_016200145.1 Planctomycetia bacterium
ACATCGGCATTACCGAGTCGGGGATTTGCATGAACTTCTTCATCATGTCGTACGGCGACTCGTTGATCCCGATGTAGTTCCCCAGGCTTTTCCCCATCCGCCGCACACCGTCCAGCCCTACCAGAATGGGCGACATCACGCCGATCTGCTGTGCCATACCCTGCTCGCGCTGCAGGTCGCGGGCCAGCATGAAGCTGTAAAGCTGCTCGGTTCCCCCCAGCTCGACGTCGGCCCGGATTTTCACCGAATCCCACGCCTGCATGATCGGATACAGGCACTCGTGCAGAAATATCGGCTGCTCGGCGGCGTACCGCTTCGCGAAGTCGTCGCGCGTCAGCAGTTGGGCGACCGTGACCTTGCTGCACAGCTCCAGCACGTCGAGAAAGGTCATCGAAGAAAACCAGTCGCCGTTCGGAATCACCTCGGCCCGCGACAGGTCGACAACTTTGCCAACCTGCACGAGGTAGTCTTTGGCGTTTTCTTCGACCTGGGCCTGAGTGAGCCGGGCGCGAGTCTGGTCGCGGCCGCTGGGGTCTCCCACCAGGGCCGTGTAATTGCCGATGATGATCACTGCCTGGTGCCCCAGCTCCTGAAACTGGCGGATTTTTCGCAAGGGGACGGTGTGCCCCAGGTGGACGTCGATGCCGGTCGGGTCGATGCCGTACTTGATTCGCAGGGGTTTGCCGGTCTTGAAACTCTGTTCGAGCCGCGGGGCCAGTTCGTTCTCGGGAACGATCTTCTCGACGCCGCGGCGGATGACGGCGAGCTGATCGGCGACGGGTGGAAACGGCGGCATGGTGAAATTCTGATCCGAGCCCGGTAGATTGACGTTTCAAATTGCTGGGGCAGCTTATGCTACTTCCCCTGCGCGTTGCAAATCCACCACAACGACCGTTTGTCCAGACTGTGTTCTTGAGTGCGAGTGGACGTGTGCTTGCCTCTTCGCGCTGTCTGTCCAGCAGATTAGAAATCGAATCGCGCCATGCAATTCCTCACCGGCCACATTTCCCGCTGCTTTCTGGCAGGCATTGTCGCACTGCTCCCGATCGGGGGACTGGTGCTGACGGTCGTGTATCTCGAATCGACGCTTGCCGGATCGTGGCTGGCGAAACAGCCGTGGTACTTTCCGGGCCTGGGGCTTCTGGCCACCGCGGTTGCCATTTACGCCATCGGACTGACCGTCTCCACATTTCTGGGCCGCTGGGCGTGGAACCTGCTCGATCGCCTGTTCAACAGCCTGCCGGCCCTGGGCCGGTTGTATCAGACGCTCAAGCAGATTCTCGGCTACGGCGAAGGGAAAGACGCGATTTTCCTGCGGGTCGTCTTGCTCAAGGGAAGCTCTCCGGAGGGCGAAGAGCTGGGACTGGTGACGAACGAAACGACCGACGCTTCGGGCTTGAGCAAGCTGGTGGTCTTCGTCCCCGGCGCTCCCAATCCAACAACGGGCCGGCTGATCGTCATCGATGCCACACGCACCGTTCCGCTGGCGATGAGCGTGAGCGATGCGCTGAAAACGCTGCTGTCGGTCGGCAAAACGCCGATCGTGCTGGCTCGATCGCCAACGAGCGCGTGATCGAGCAGGCCGGCGCCTGACAGACAATTTCCTCTTGACATCTACTGGTCGTCCAGTAATATTGCGGCGCATTTACTGGTCAACCAGTAGGAGTTCGCCATGCCCGAAGTCGTTCCCACCGAGCGCGAGCTGCAGGCGCTCAAAGTCCTCTGGCAGCTTGGCCAGGCCACCGTCCGGGAGATCTGCGACGCCATCGGCGAACAGGGTGACCGCCTGGCCTATACGACTGTATTGAGCCTGCTGCAGGTGATGGAGCAGAAAGGACTGGTCGGGCACACCGCCGCAGGAAAGGTGTACACATACTTTCCCAGGGTGCGGCGCGAATCGACGTTCCGCCGGCTCGCGAAGGGCTTTCTGGAAACGGTGTTCGACGGGGCGATGGAAGAGTACGTGATGCGGGCCCTGGAATCACGGCCGCTGTCGGCAAATGAGATTTCGCGCCTCGAACAGATGATTGCCGCCGCCAAGACCCAGACGCGAGGCAGCCCACCGGAACCAAACGCCAATGAGCCGCGCGCCCGCCGCAATCGCAAGCAGGGAGACAAGCCATGAACGCTCAAATCGATGCGATTACTTACTGGCTGATTGAAACCGTCCTGCATGGCACGGTAATTCTGGCAATTGCCGTCGCGGCGCTGGCTTTGATCAGACAACCGGCCCGACGGATGCCGGTGGTTTGGGGCGCGCTGATCGGCCTGCTGGTGCTCGCAATTCTGCCGGCACTCTCGTGGTGGCCGCGGTTTGAAATGCGGGTCTGGCACAATGCAGCCTCGTTCCTGGGCCAGACACAGAAGCGTGATCTCGCGGAAACCGCATTCGTGACGTCGAATCCAGGCGCGATCCAGAACGTCGAGGCAAAACACGGCGGCATTGATACACCGCCTCCACAAGCCAGCGAAACGGCCACTCGAGATGGCATCTTGAGCGCGGGAACTGATGCCATCTCAGCGGCATCAATGGAAGCAGGCATCTCTGTCAGCCAGGACCGTCCGCAATTTTTCGAGCCGGGAATCAAGGCCACGTCGTCTGGTCCGACGACATCCGAACCGGCGATTGTCACATCAGACTTCAGCGTCGCCGTTGCGTCTTGGAAGATGATGACCATCGGCCTCTGGATGAGTGGTGCACTGCTGACGACGGTCTGGGTCGCGATTGGCGCCTGGCGCACGCATCGGTTGTTTCGCCGGGCGCAGGAATCACCCGACTGGATTCGCGAGGAGCTGCGGCGGCTCGTCCCGCCGCATCGAAACGAACCCAGAACGCGCGTCAGCCGGCTCGTCGCGTCGGCACTTGCCTGCGGGGCCATTCGCCCGGTGATTCTGCTGCGTGATCCGCCGGCGAAAGCCGCAGACAACGACCGGAAGGGGATCCGCGCCGCACTGGCACATGAGTATGCACACATCGCGCACGCCGACCTGTGGTTCCTGGCGCTCGAACGGCTGCTGCTGCCTCTCTATTTTGCGCATCCCCTGTTCTGGCTGCTGCGCCGCTGGATCCGCCGCGACCAGGAAATCCTCGCCGACGCGGCGGCGGCCGGTGCCGCGCCATTCGAATACGCCGAAGCGCTCCTGGATTGGGCCCGGTTGGCGCCCTCGACGCCAGGCGTCGGTCTCTTTGCGGCATTGCCGCTGTGGAACTCCCCCTGTCATCTCAGAAGGAGAATTGAAATGCTGCTGGATGCCCGCAATCCGATTGCGCGCCGTGCATCGCGTCTCTGGCAGGGGGCAACCCTGGCAACAGTCGTTGGCACGGTGATCGGCACTTCAATCATCACGCTGCAAACGACGCCCGGCACAGCACGAGACGTCGAACTGGCGACGGTTGCGTCGCCATCGGATCCGCCGACGGCTCAGGCTGGAGAGTCTGCCAAACAGCCAACTGCGGAAAGCACGCCATCAACGCCTCCCGTCAGTGATCCGCGTCCTCAATCACCAGCAGCCGCGCCTGGGATTCGACGAACTTTCTTCGTGGATTTCGAAATCGAGCTGGTCCATGTCGACCATCGGAAATTAGCGCAACTCAATACATCTCTCTCAAAACTGGCTGCCGACGCGTGCATCCCGATCCACGAGTCGCGAACAATAGAGAAAATCGCAGGGATTCATGCTTCGGCCGATTGCAGCCCAAAACTGATCGACGCTCTCAAGGCATGCGGGGCAACGACCACCGTTGAACGAAGAAAGATCTCTATGGGGATCGAATCCGGACCGAAAATCTATGCCAATCCGACTAAGGGGAGGGCCGATGGCGACTTGGACTTCAATCACGAATTCCCGTATGGCCGACTGTCGTTGCGCCTCGAAGGGAAAATCGCGGAGCCCGCCGACGGCAGTGTCCTGTACGTCAAGTTAAGTGCACGCGGAGAGCAACTTCCGAGAGCGCAGCAGGATCGTCGCGCAACCGACCTGGAGGTTTCATCGACGCGAAGAGTCGCATACAGCTCGTTACTCAAAGTCGGTCAATCGTTGCTGATCGTCGACGACTCACACGACGCCGAAGGTGAATTGGCGCGGGATCGCGTGAGCCTGATTGTGCTTTCGCCGACCAGGATCGAGCAAATGCCGGATTCCCCAAGTGGAACACCGTCATTGCCCGAACTGGAATCGCTGCGAAAGACCGTCGAAGAACTGAAACAGGAGGTTCGCACACTCAAATCGAACCAGCCGCAGCCGCGGGGCGCGCCGGATTCACCAGCGCCCGATCAACCTTCCGGCGGGCAGTCCGTCAACTCCTCCGTCCGACCAACATCGGAGGAACTTCCTCAAGCTTTTGTCGACATCGTGATCGAGGGGAACAGGTCGTTCAAAGTGGCACAAATCCTGGCGATGATCAAGACCCGTAAGGGTCAGCCCACCGATTCGAAACAAATCAAAGAAGACGTGCGGGCGCTCATGTCGAGCCGCCAATTCGTGAACGTCGACACGAGAATTGTCACATCCAGTTCGGGACCGGTTCTTGTCTTCCGACTGCAGGAACGAGTTTCAACAGAGAAAACAGTACCCGGCGCCGCGAAGGAGAACGAATTCTCGCCGGAACAAAGCCTGGAGCTGCAACTGCTTTCTGCTCCACCTGCACTATCGCCGGTTCCACTGTCAAACCAGGCCCCCCCAGCAGAGCAGAAACTCACTCCTGAGCTCGAAACGATCCTGTCGGCCTGGGAGAAAGCCGCGTCGTCGCATCAGCGAGTGCAGCTCTCGTTTCAGCGGTTCACCTATGACCGCCGGCACGGCACGGAAACGCGTGCTGAGGGGGCCGTCGTCGCCCATTCTCCGCAGCGTGCCTATTACTTCCTGACGCCTGCGAATGTGCAGGGCTTGCGCTCAAAGGTGATCCGGAACGGCAAGGCGTACGAACTACGTACAGAAGAACGTGCGCTGGCCTGGATGTGGACCGAAACAAGGGTGATGCACCTCGACATGCAAGGCAAGACGTATGAATCGGCGCCTCTGACCGCAGCAGGTCTGGCTCCTGCAGAGGCCGACCAGTTCTTCCTGGCGCGGCCGTTCCTACTGGGAATGCCGGTTTCCGAACTCCTGCAACGATTTGTTGTCGGCCTGGATGACAGCCGACGCGATGGGAACGTCTGGCTCACGTTGATTCCGCGGACGCCGGCGCCATCGTTCCCCTACCGGCAGGCGACGATCGTTTTGTCGCGCACCGACTGGAGGCCGCTCGCGTTGAAATTGATCGACACAACCGACGAAATCGAATCGGTTCATGTATTCCAGGCTCTTGCCCCCGCCCATCACACGGATTCCCTGCGTCGCAAGCATTTGCTCGATCAGCCTGAATTGTCCGTTTTGGGATTCCGTGAAATTCTGCGATCGCAAGACACTCACCGCCCCTGGCAGTTTCCCCAGGGCGTGGAAGCAGTCTTCCGGAGCGGGCGGGCACAGTTTCCGGAATTGCCGTCGGGAAAACTAGATATGAGCGTCGTGCCGGCGACGCGCCTGGAAATTCCGTCAGCCTTCAAAGACACAATTCGTGGAGGGATGAAGGTCACGACGGTCGTTTCCGGCGGGGTTGCCGCTGCCGCCGGCATACGGCCGAACGATATTCTGATCGGACTGCACAGTTGGGAAACGATTCGACGGGCAGATATGGATTATGCCATCGATCAGTTTGGCAAGCTGAGCGCTGCAGACAATTCGCTGAGGGTCAATGGGCTTGCCGTGACACTGATCCGAGACGGACAGGTCCTGAAGACACAGATCCATCCAACACCCTAATGCGGCGCGTCCGCTACCTCCGCGACTGGCGGGGGTCGAACAGGCGGCGGAGGGCGTCGTCGACCTGGGGGAGCGACTTGACCTCATATTTCTGGTCCTGCAACGTACCGCGTACGTCGACCCCCACCCAGCCCTGGGTCATCACGTTGAGCACCTGATGCATGAGGGGAATCGGCAGGGTCTTGCGGCCCATCCGCGAAGCAAACCCCATCCGCACGGCGCCGTCGAAATCGACCGTTCCGTTCCCCACCAGATTGATGGCGTCCCCTTCCAGGTCGATCCGGTCGAAACGCACCCGGCCGCTGCCAATCTGAAAGGCGAACCGCGCGTTGTTGAACGCCGCCTTGTCGGGGGGCGTGAACGACAAAACGTTGAAAATCTGTGCGATCATAGGGAGCTCGTACAAAGCGGCCTGGCTGATGACCAGATTTCCCTCGCCGCGAAGACTTCGCGGATTCGTCCCGTCGCCCCGGAGATCGACGCTGCCGTTCATCCGTCCCGCCAGCCGGTTGTTGCCTGTCATGTACATCTGGGCGTAGTGCTTGAGGCTGCCGTCTTTGAGGGTCATCAGGACCCGATATCGCATCGGATCACCCAGTTGCACGATCGCATCGAGCATGACCCGCCCTTCGATGAACCGTGCCGAAATCCGCCTCGACGGATTCGGATCGGCGATGCGCATTGGCCCTTCCGGAGGTTCGGCGCCAAGAATCAGCCGCGAGCCGCGCAGGCTCACTGGTCCTTCGACGTGGGTCAACTGATACTTGAAGACCTTTGCTGAATTGAACATGATCTGCCCCTCGCCGATCGCCTCCTGTCCGTCCCAGGTTCCGCGGAACAAGGCCTTGCCGCGGACATCGCGCAGTTCGACGCCGGCATTCAAGGTCGTTCCTGAGTATACGGTTTCGGTTTCCCAGGCGGCCGTGACGGGATATTCGCCGCCGGCCTTTCCTCGAAACTCGATCATCCCTGAAATCGATTGCTTGCCGCGGGGATTGAGCGCGTTGACGATGTCGGCGAGTTTCCCGGGCAGGGCCCGGCGGAACTGGGGCGTGGCTTCGAGATCGTCGACGTTCAGTCTTTCCAGCCGCACGCACCATTCTCCGTCGCCCGCAAATTCCGCGGTCCCTAGATCAAATCGCATCATCGTTTCGTCGTGACGGCCCGAGAACCGCGAAATTAAGGCCTCGGAACCGTCATAATGAATGTGCGCCGTCACATCGTTGATCGGATAGGGGAATGAGTCCAAGGTGAGGCGCGCGTCGACCAGCTCGGCATCGCAGCGAGCGAGCTGAAATTGACCGCCTCGTTCCGGCCACCAGTAAGCACGTCCCGAGACGTTGAGCCCTCCGTCGGGATTGAGTTCCTGCCAGACGATCTGCGCGGATTTGGGCAGTGCGTCGTGCAGCTTGCGGTCGAAGGCCCCTCCTTCCATCGAGAAATCGACGAGCAACCGCAACCGGCCCGCCTTGTTGCGGCGAAAGTCGCCGTTCAGCACGACTTCGGCAGCGCCGTGGCGCCCCGTGAAGTTCTCGAATTCCCAGGTCTCTCCCGAACCCTTGAAGCGGCCGCTGACTCCCGAAAGCGCGTAGGGAAAATGGCGGCAATTAATGACACCGTCGCTGACACTTGCTTCAACACCGATGCCGAGGATTTGCCCGGCGCCCGGCGGCTTGTAGAACGTGACTTTCCCTTCGAGATCGCCTTCCGCCTGCAACTGGTCGATCACGTTTCGGAATTTTTCGGGGCAGGCGGTGCGCAGCCGATCGTCGATGGGAATTCCCGCAGTCGCGACGACGAACCGGCTTTCGGCCTCGGGACCGGGATTGCGGACTTTGCCGGTGATCACCACTTTCTGCATCCCGGCGCGCCCCTGCATCGACACGTCCACCAGGTTCGCACGCTTCTTCAGCGTTCCCTGAATCTGATCGACGCGGTAAGGAAACTTCTGGTGCGATGCCGACGCGTTCCGCACAAACAGGTCGCAATCGTGGCTCCAGCGGTCGTGCCCGTCGAATTCGATCCGGGCCTCAAGATCGGCTTCTCCTGCCGGTTGCAACTCGAGATAAATGCGGCGGATCGATTCGGGGAGCAAACCGGGCAGCCGCTCGTCGAGCGGCAGGCCGGTGATTTTGAGATCGAAGTCAGCCGGGCGAGAATCTCCCTGTTCGGTCACGTTCCCCTGCTGGACGTGGAAATGCACCGGTCCACTCTGCGCCGTCAGTTCGTGAAAGCGAATCTGGCGGTTGTCGAAATCGATCTGCCCGCGCAGGTCGGTGAGCGGGAAGGGGGCCGGGGGATTGGCCAGCGCGCCCTGCAGCAGGTGGACCGACACCTGGTATTCCCTGTCGGCGGCAGGCCCCCCCTGCGCGAGGCGGAACTGCACGTCGGCGGCCGCACGGAAGCCCAGGCGACTGATGGGATCGTCCGAGCCGGCGCTCGGCTGGCCCCCCGTCCCGCCCCCCCCCGCCCCGACAGAGGTGCGCGGTGTCGACTGGCCCCCCGTCATCGATTCGGCCAGCAAAGCATCGAGCCGATCGAGGCCGCGCCGGCAATCGGCCGAGGCGCGTGCCACAAGCTGCGACAGCGCGCCATCCAGCACCAGGTTTTTGATCTGCCCGGAGACGCCCCAGGCGCCTTCGTCCACCTGCCAGTTCCCTTCCGCGGTAACCCCTTCCGAACCGGGAAGTTTGGCGGATGCCCTCACCAGGAACTGCCTGGCTCCCCGGGGAATCAGGCGCAGTTGCACGTTTTCGATCTGCAGCGTCGCTGGATCCTGTTTTGCGGATTCGCGAAAGTCCACGAAAATAATCGAGTGTTCGAGATGGAATTCCGGCAACGCGTTTTTGTCGAGGTGCGGCAATGAGAGTTTCTGAAAGTTCCATTGGCCGTCAGCCTCGCGAACCGCGTGCAGCCGGGCTTTCGACCAGTGCACGAGCGTGATCGGCGGCTGTGGATCGGCCAGCCGTTCGCGGTCGACCGTCAGGACCACCTCGCCCACATCCAGCAGCGGCGAGTGCCCGTCGGCGGCTTTCAGGCTCAAATCGCGAATACGGATTCGCCCCTGCCAGTCGAACCGGATATGCTTGAAGTCGAGGTTCCAGTCGGGCGCGATCTCGCGCAGACGCGCCCGCAGCGTTCCCGCCAGCAGTTCGTCGCTTTCCGACCAGAGGTAATAGGCGTAACCCGCCCCGGCCACCGTGGCGGCCGCCAGCAGCACGAACATCCATTTGAGCGTCTTGCCCACGGTTCTCATCACGTCGCGCGGACCCGCCTTTCCGCGAGGGCTTGAACGCCCACCGCCGTCACGATCAGCAGGGCATACTCGGCCGGGAGCCGATAACGAATCGAACCGACGAACACCGCGTGGACCAGCGCAAAGTACAGCGTCGGGCCGGCCGTCAGCAGTACCGGCCACATCGACCCGCGCGCTTTCCAGAGACCAACTGCCGCCAGCATCAGCACCGGCAGTTCGAACAGCCCCACTCCCCACCACGCAATCCCCTGCCCGAACTGTGCCGCGTTGGGAAACGGGTTCGCGAACCGCCACAGTTTGACGAAACCGAGTTCGATTGCACGGACGGGGTTCCTCCGCACGAAGTCGAGCGCGGCCCGGCGATAATGCCGGTCGGCCCGGTATTCGAAATCGGGCGCGTCGCGCACCGCGTACATCCCTTCGTCTTCGACAAATTGCATATTGCTGTCGCCGGTCGCCTGTGGCGAAAGCCCGTCATACAGGCTGGGGCCGACCCACAGCGTGGTTGGCACGAAATGCCCAGCCACGCGTGCGTTGCGGATCACCCACGGGCTCAGTACGGCCGCCAGGCCGGCCAGCAGCAGTCCTGCATTGATGATTCGGCGCTGGCCGTGCCCCGCTCGAATCACGTAGATGACGGCTACTGCCGGTCCCACGAGGATCCAGGTGGGGCGTACGAGCGTCGCCACTCCACACAGCGCCCCTGCGAGGACAGCGATCAGTGCCGGCCACGCCGGAATGCCTGGCGGCGTCTCGGTCCGCCTGGCACGCACCAGAACCGCCACCGCCAGGAGGCTGGCCAGCAGCGCGGCGGCAAACAACGTTTCGCTGAGGAGCAGCACGCTGAACACGACAAACGTCGGAGACACGGCCGCCAGCGCGCAGGCAATGAGGCCAACGGGTCGGCCGAAGAGCTCTCGCCCCAGGCAATAGACGAGGCCGCACGCAACCGTCCCCACCGCGGCCAGCATCAATCGCATCTTCAAGACGTTGCCCCCGAAGGCCTTCATGCCGGCCGCCAGCGCCAGCGGAAAACCGGGCATCCGTTCGATATATCGTGGCGGGTCGTAAAGGGCGTAGTCTTCGCCGCGTCTGATGTGCTTCGCCAGCATCCAGTATCCTTCGGCATCTCCAGCAATTAGACACAGGCTTCCCGAGTGGTCGACGTGCTTTTGCACGATGACGGCCGCGACCCCGCGAACCGCAAATGCGACAAACAGAATCACCCACAGCCACGGCAATCTGGATAACCGCTGGAACATGGGCATCCCGGTGGGAAGGCAAAAAGCGGCGAATGGTACGCCCGCCGGCACGAGAGGGTCAATAGCAACGAAGCGTCGTCGCAACTCCCGTTCGCAATGTCTCTTACGTTTTGTGCCAGAGGGCGTGTTTGGGCATTCGCAATAGTGAGAAATCGGGGGGTCACTCAAGCCTCCGAATTGTTCGGTCGAGTTGTTGTCTATAGAATTTGATGGACGGTGCGGATCGAGAACATCGTCGACGATCAGCCGGGAAAGTGAATTGCATGGCAAAGACCGGGTCGAGAAAGAAACTTCCCAAGGAAGTCGCCGTCATCAACGCCGACAACTGCACCGGGTGCGAGGCGTGCCTGGAGGTCTGTCCCGTCGATTGCATCTACAAGGTGAAGGGGGAAACGATCTCGGTTTTGCAGTCGTGGTGCGAGATCGACGTCGAGCGCTGCGTGGGGTGCGAAGTGTGCGTGCACGTTCCGACGAAGAAGAGCGATCCCTACGAGCTCACCGTCTGTCCGTGGGATGCGATCGAGATGGTACCGACGGTTGAGGTCGCCCAGGCGGTTGCCGCCAAAGGAGGCCCGCCAGATTACCTGTTGAAGAACTGGGATCGTCTCGTAGGATCGGCGCAACGGATGGCCGAGCTGGCTGCGTCATAACGCGTCGGGCGAAGTGACCAGAGCAAGGTGCGGATCCCTCCGCCTTCCGAATTCCGCACTCATCACGCCGTACTCGGTAATTCATGCCCGCCCCATCGCCGCGGTATCGCGTGCTGCTGACCGATCGGGCCTGGCCCGACACGGAAGTCGAAAGGGCCATTCTCAGCGAGATCGGGGCCGAGCTGGTGGAACCCGCCGATGCACGGGAAGACACGCTCTGCAAGTTGGCTGCCGACGCCGACGCGATCGCCACCAACTGGGCCGCTGTGACCGCTGCGGTCGTTCGCGCCGCGCGGCGTTGTCGCATCATCAGCCGGCTGGGAATCGGACTCGACAACATCGACGTTGCGGTGGCAACCGAGCTTCGGATTCCGGTGACGAACGTCCCCGACTACTGCATCGGCGAGGTGGCCGATCACGCCCTGGCACTGTTGCTGGCGTGCGCGCGGAACGTGGCATTTTTTCATGTGAGGACGAAACGCGGAGAGTACCGCCTGCAGGACGGCCCCGGCATGCCGCGACTGGCCGGCAAGCGTCTGGGGCTGGTCGGCCTGGGACGTATTGCACAGGGTGTCGCCGGCCGGGCGCGGGCACTGGGAATGGAGGTTATCGCACACACGGCGTCCGGAAACGATCACGGGACCGGCTGCCCCATGCTGTCGCTCGATGCGCTGCTGGCCGAGAGCGATTTCGTTTCGCTGCACGTGCCGCTCGTCCCACAGACGCGTCACCTGCTGGGACTCGCACAGTTTGAGAACATGAAACGATCAGCCTACCTGATCAACACGGCCCGCGGCGGGCTCATCGACCATGCCGCTTTGTGGGTCGCGCTCGAACGGAATCTGATTGCCGGGGCGGCGCTCGATGTCTTCGAGCCCGAACCCCCCGACCTGTCGCTGCCTCTGTTTCGAGACGAGCGCGTGATCGTAACTCCCCACGCGGCATTCGTGTCGCAAGAATCGCTGATCGAGCTACGGACCCGAGTGTCCCGCCAGATCGTCGACGTGCTCTCAGGCCGCCGGCCGGAGAACGTCGTCAATCCGGATGTCTCCGGGAGAGCACGGGCGGGCGCACCGGCGGACTGACGTCCGCCGCTCGCCGGGCGTTGCAATCGGCATTTTCGGTACGGCTCGCGGAGCGCACAGGCATTACCCTCAAGGGCAGTTCAACCGTGCCGAAATTGCCGGCTTTGCCGATTTGCCATGTTGCGATTTGTGAACTATATGCCTACATGGGACAAATTCCGCGAAGTCAAAATCACAACATCGCGCGGCATTGTCCCGTTGGAATTTGAAGCTCAGAGGATACCCCAACCAGAATGGCGCAAAACAGCGCTGCGCCGACAGAGGCCGAATCGGCGGATGATGAGCCGGTGGATCGAGAACCGCTGGCGACCGCTGATGCTGCGGACGAAGTCGACCTGATCCGCGATCAACTGCGCGAGAAAGACCAGCTCGTCGCCGCGCTCACGGAGCGCCTCGAGCAGGCCGCCGAGCAGCTCGATCGCCTGCGCCGCACGGGGGCCGACAAAGGCCGCCGGCCCCAGGGGGGCGGTCTGCCTGCCGAGCTTGTCGACGAACATAAGTCGACGCTCGACGATCTGAAGCGCGTCATCACCAACTGGGAGAACATCCAGGCCGGCGCTGCGCTGGGACGCATCGAAACCCAGATCGTCGAACTGCGGGACCTGATCGTCACTTCGGGGGTGCCTCAGACATCGGCGACCCCGGCCGTGCCTGCTGCCGCGGCCGCCATCCGCGAGCGAGCGGCCGAAAAGCCGGCGCCTGCCGCGCGTCCCGCCGATTCCGCACCCCGCCCTGGGGGAAAGCCGGGGGGCAACGCCTGGTGGGAAGCCCAGAAGGCGGCCCTGATGGGAGAGCCGGTTTCTCCCGAGGTTCAGGCCGCGTTGTCCGCACAGCCTGCGGCCGATGCCGAATCGCAACACGCAACGCAATCGGCCGGCGCAGTTGACCTGACCGACTTCCCCATTCCCGATTTGCCTGCGCCGATCGATTTCGATGCACTGACGCTCGACGAGGCCTGTGCTGCCATTCGTGAACGCGACCGCCTGCTCGAGCAGTTGCGGGAACCGATCCTGCTCTGGAAAGCGGTCGGCCAGCTCCCCGCGGGTTTGACCTCGGCCGCCGACGCTCCCGCCGCGCTCAAAGATTGCATCGCCCAGCTCGAAGCCCAGTGGCAGGCCAAGTTCCGCCAAGCCGAGCTCGATCTGTCTCTGGAACGTGCGCGGGTGGCGCGCGAATGTAATGCGATCAAACAGCAGCAAGATGTGGTCCAGAAGGGATCGAAGGGGGGCGGTGCCCCCGCCAAAGCAGGCCGCGACGCCGGGCCGGCTGACGACGAGAGCGCTTCGAAACGCCGCTGGTTCCGCTTCATGGGGACTCCGGAAGACGAAAACGCCGGTGACGCGGGGCAGAAGAAATAAGGTTGCCCCGCGGCGGTCGCTGCGATAGATTCGTTCGCATGGCCGAACACAGCGACTACCAGAAAAAAGTCATTCGCCGGTTCTACGAGAATCGCGAGCACGGAGACGAGCAGCGGCTGGCCGAGCTCGTCACGAACCTGTATCTATCGGACGGCAAGAAGCTCGAAAAACTGTGGACGCAAGCGCGCGACACGATGCTGCGTCTTAAGGTTCCGCAGAAGCGGGTCGATCATCTGTTGGCGACGAAAGACCCGGCGCTAATCGCCGAGGTCGTCAAAGAGCTCGAAGCCGGAACACTTCGCCGCGAAACGCCGCCGAAGAAATAGGCTCGGCACCGCTCATCACGGAATCTGGTGCACCAGCATCAGGTCGTGGCCTTCCGCCGACCAGTTCGTGCTCGTCACGACGACCAGTTTGCTGCCCGAGTGCAGGACGTCCTGGACCCGGCACCACTCGACGACAAACTCGAGCAGCTCCTGCACCGGCGCGTGGACTTTGTCGCTCTGCACCGGAGTGACGCCCCAGTACAGGCACAGCCGGCGGGCCGTTTCGGGGCTGTCGCTGACACCCAGAATGGGAGTCCGGCTGCGCTGCTGCGACAAGGCCATCGCCGTCTTGCCGCCCCGCGTGGCGACGACCACCAGCTCGGCGGCCAGTTGCTCGGCCGCGCGGGCGGCGCCCAGCGTCACCGCTTCGGTCACCGCCAGCGCCCGGGAATGCGATCGGCTCGCCGACTCAATTTGATGGTGCGGTTCGAGGACTCGTTCGGCTTCACAGCAGATATGGCTCATCGTGGCGACCGCTTCTGCGGGATACTCGCCGGCGGCCGTTTCACCCGACAGCATCACCGCGTCGGTCCCGTCGAGCACGGCGTTGGCGACGTCGGCCGCCTCGGCCCGCGTGGGCCGGCTGTTGTGCGTCATGCTGTCGAGCATCTGTGTCGCCGTGATCACCGGCACGCGGTGCTGGTTGCAAAGCCGGATAATTCGCTTCTGCAGCACTGGGACCAGCGCCAGATCAACTTCGACTCCCAGGTCGCCGCGGGCCACCATCACCGCGTCGGTGACGTCCAGAATCTGATCGAGCTGGTTGACGGCCTCCATCTTCTCGATCTTCGCCACGATCTGCGGCGCGAAACTCGGATTGAGATCGGCGATCGCCCTTCTGAGCAGAACGATGTCGCCGGGGCTGCGCACGAACGACAGCCCGACGAAGTCGAGCCCGTTCTCGACGGCCCAGGCCAGGTCGACCCGATCCTTTTCCGTCAGACTGGGGGTGCTGAGCACCACCCCCGGCAGGTTGAGTCCCTGCCGGCTGCGGATGTCACCCGACTGTTCGACACGGCACACGACGCGCCCTTCGGCCCCGTGTTTCTCGATTACGTGCATCGAGACGGTGCCATCGGCCAGCAGCACGCGATCGCCCACGTTCAGCTCGTCGATCAGTTTGTCATAGGTGCACGTCAGCCGATCGGGCCGGGCCGGGTCGGGCGTGCGAACGAACTCGTACTTCTCCCCGGCCCGGCAGTGAATCACTCCGCCAGGCAGCTCATCCAGCCGGATTTTCGGGCCCGACAGATCGCCGAGAATGCCGATCGGCCGCTCGAGCTCGCGCGAAATGTCGCGGATCGTCGCGACGATGCCCGCGAGCCATGCGTGATCGCCGTGCGCGAAATTCAGGCGAAACACATCGGCCCCGGCCGTGACAAGCTCGCGCAACGTGTCTCGCGAGGCGCTGGCGGGCCCTACCGTTGCGATGATTTTCGTTTTGACGCAGGTCACGCGCTCGCCGGGCGTCAGGCACCGCATGAAACTTCTCCGGATGGTACGATTCGGCCAAATCGGCTAGAACAAAGCCCGCGCGCGTATCGTAGCGGCCGGAACGACGTTGGGACATGGCGCGGCCGCAAATCAGAATTCGGAATTGGTTTTTCGAATTTCTTCAGTCATTCGGATTTCGTCATTTGGATTTTCTATGTCAGCCAT
Organism: Planctomycetia bacterium; assembly: GCA_016200145.1. GTDB lineage: Bacteria > Planctomycetota > Planctomycetia > Planctomycetales > Planctomycetaceae > JACQFH01. The sequence goes on from JACQFH010000663.1 coordinate 15,399, forward strand.
AATCGTCACCGGCGGGGCCGGATTCCTGGGAAGTCACCTGTGTGAGCGGTTGCTGGCGCGAGGCGATGAAGTGATCTGTGTCGACAACTTTTTTACTGGTCGTAAGGCCAACATCGCGCACCTGATCCCTCACCCGCGTTTCGAAGTGATCCGCCACGACATCGTGCATCCGCTGTTCGTCGAAGCCGACCAGATTTACAACCTGGCGTGTCCCGCGTCGCCACCGCACTACCAGTACAATGCCATCAAGACGATCAAGACGTCGACCGTGGGGATGGTCAACATGCTCGGGCTGGCGAAACGCTGCCGCGCGCGCTTGTTTCAGGCGTCGACTTCGGAAGTGTACGGCGATCCGGAAGTCCACCCTCAGAAAGAGGACTACTGGGGCCACGTCAACCCGATCGGCGCGCGGAGCTGCTATGACGAAGGCAAACGGGTCGCTGAGTCGCTGTGCATGAATTATCACCACTCTCACAAGCTGGAAGTGCGCATCGTCCGCATCTTTAACACCTACGGCCCGCGGATGGACCCGCACGACGGCCGAGTCGTCTCGAACTTCATTACGCAGGCCCTGCAGGGAAAGCCACTGACGATCTTCGGCGAGGGCCGGCAGACGCGATCATTCTGTTACGTCGACGACCTGATCGACGGGTTCCTCAAGTTGATGGACCAGGACCAGACGACCGGTCCGATCAACATCGGCAACCCCGGCGAGTTCACGATGCTGGAACTGGCGCAGCTCGTCCTGAAGTTGACCGGCTCGAAGTCGACGCTCAAATACGAACCGCTCCCTGCAGACGACCCCAAGCAGCGCTGCCCCGACATCACCAAGGCCAAAACGATCCTCGGCTGGTCGCCAAAGGTGCCGCTGGAAGAGGGGCTGAAGCGCACGATCCCGTATTACCGGCAGGCGCTGGGGTTGTAAGCAGCGAGTGTTGCACAGGAAGGGAAGAGGCGAGAAACGAGAGGGCGAGACAGCGAGAGAAACTGAGTACTTAGCACTGAGTACTCTTTCAGTTCGCACGACGTCCCACGCAGATCAGGTGTTCTTTCGTGCGGAAATAGAGCCTGCCGCCGAGCACGGCGGGCGTGGCGAGGGTGTGCCCCGGCCGCTTTTTCGGCGGCCGAGGCACTGTTGGTCAGCTTGCGACTGCAAACCTGGTAGCCCGACGCGTCAGCGAGGGAGCGCGTCGCTGGAGGTTGGGGTTAGTCGACGGGCTTGAATAACCCGTTTGAGTGGGCAGGACCGGCTGGTTCAAACGAACACGCCGCGCGTTCTCATGAGAACGCACGGCGTGGTGTGTGTTGCAACTGGCTGGAGAGACTTGAGAAAGCCGGCGGACGAAGCGTGTCTTGGTTGTTGTGTTTGGTCCGCAGAACGACCGGTTCGTGAGAACCGTTTCCAGAACAGGTCTGAATCGTCGGGGGGTTATCCCCGG
>JACQFH010000664.1 GCA_016200145.1 Planctomycetia bacterium
TCGACACCGCTTCCTGACGGGCGCGGCTCTGCGGGAAACGCATTATTGACGTCCGCTTCGAGCATTTCACTGGTCGATTCGATCGAAACGGTTATCTTTGGGCGTGATGCAACGCGAACGACCCATTGTGGCGATCGGCGAGATTCTGTGGGACGTGTTCCCGGATGGGCCGCGGTTTGGCGGGGCGCCGGCGAATTTTGCGTGCCATGCGGCGGGCCTGGGGGCGCAGGCGGCGATTGTGTCGGCGGTCGGCGACGACGACCTTGGGCGGGGCGCGCTGCACGAGTTGGCGCAGCGCTTGGTGAACGTCGAGTGCGTACAAATCCAACCCTCCCGGCCGACCGGGACGGTGCAGGTGATGCTCGACGGCGCGGGGAAAGCGTCGTTTGAATTCCGCAGCGACATCGCGTGGGACGATCTGACGTGGGGTGAACCGCTCGAGTTGCTGGCCCGTCGGGCTGCGGCGGTCTGCTTCGGGACGCTGGCACAACGGTGCACTGCGTCACGCGCTACGATTCAGCGGTTCGTCAGGCAGACGCCGCCCGGTTGCCTGCGGGTCTTCGACGTCAACCTGCGTGCGCCATTTTATGACACGGAGGTCATTCGCGAATCGCTCGAGCTGGCCAATGTCTTCAAGCTGAATGACGACGAATTGCCGATCGTCGCCGGGATGTTCGGCCTGCGTGGTTCCGAGCGCGAACTCGTGGCGGGGCTCGGCCGCGAGGGCGGGCTGGAACTGGTCGCCGTGACGCGCGGCCCGCGCGGCGCGCTGCTGTGGAGCAAGACCGGTGAATTCAGCGACGAGCCCGGGGTTCCGTGTGTCGTGAAAGACACAGTCGGCGCGGGCGACTCGTTTACGGCGGCGCTGACGATCGGCCTGTTGCAGAAGCGGTCGCTGCACGAGATCAACCGACACGCGTGCCGCGTCGCGTCGTATGTGTGCTCGCAAGCGGGGGCCGCGCCACGATTGCCGGCCGAGCTTCAAATCGACAGGGAGGAAGAATCATGAAATTTTCGCTCGCGGCGTTGGGTCTGGTCTTGCTGATGAGTCCCTTGGCGAATGGCGCGGACGACGTGGTGATCGCCGATTTCGAATCCGATTCGTACGGCAACTGGACGGTCGAAGGAGACGCATTTGGCGAGGCCCCGGCGCGGGCCGACAAGCTGGACGTTCGGGGCTACCGCGGACGCCGGCTGGTCAATTCATTCGGGCGCGGCGACCCTGCGACAGGGACGCTGACGTCGCCGCCGTTCACGATCAGCCGCACGCATCTGGCGTTTCTGATCGGCGGGGGGCGCCATGACGGGGAGACGGGCATTGAATTGCTGGTCGACGGAAAGTCGGTCCGCACGGCGACCGGGGCCGATTCGGGTGACCTGCGGTGGGTGTCTTGGGATGTGCGCGAGTTTCACGACCGGCAGGCCCGGGTTCGCATCTTCGACCGGGCCACCGGTGGCTGGGGGCACATCAACGTCGATCAGATCGTGCTCAGCGATCAAGCGCGCAGCGGGCCGGGGGCGTGGAGAGTCGAAGATTACCGCCGCTCGCCGGACTACTATCGCGAACCGTTCCGCCCGGCGTTTCATTTCACGCCGGAGCTGAATTGGATGAACGACCCCAACGGACTGGTGTTCTACCGCGGCGAGTATCACCTGTTTTATCAGCACAATCCGCACGGCAATTCTTGGGGCCACATGAGCTGGGGGCATGCCGTCAGTCCCGACATGCTGCACTGGAAGCACCTGCCGATCGCTTTGCACGATGAATACGGCGTGATGGCGTTTTCGGGGTCGGCCGTCGTCGACTGGAAAAACTCTTCGGGGTTCGGTACAGCCCGCGAACATCCGCTGGTGACGATCTTCACGGGCCACAGTCCCGGACGGCAGACTCAAGACCTGGCGTTCAGCAACGACCGCGGCCGCACCTGGACCAGGTACCTGGGCAACCCCGTGCTCGACATCGGCGAAAGCGAATTTCGCGATCCAAAAGTCTTCTGGCAGGAGCCGACGAAACGCTGGATCATGCCGGTCTCGCTGGCGGTGCAGAAGCGGCTGCGGTTCTACGGCTCACCCGATCTCAAGCAGTGGACCCTGTTGAGCGAATTCGGACCGGCGGGGGTGAAAGAGAAATTGAACTGGGAATGTCCCGACCTGTTCGAGCTACCGATCGCCGAAGAGGCCGGCGGCACGCGCTGGGTGCTGAAGGCCGACATGGGTTCGGGGGCAGTGGCGGGCGGCTCGGGGGGCGAGTATTTCATCGGGACGTTCGACGGCCAGACGTTTACGCCCGACGCGCTCGAATCGCAGTGGGTGGACTTCGGTCGCGATTTCTATGCCCCGGTGTCGTGGTCCGATGTTCCCGCCAGCGACGGCCGGCGGCTGTGGATCGGCTGGATGAACAACTGGGAGACGTGTCTCAATCCGACATACCCGTGGCGCAGTGCAATGTCGGTACCGCGGGAGGTCACGTTGCGGCGCATCCAGGGCAGGCTGCGGCTGTGTCAGAACCCAGTCGCCGAGCTGAAAATGCTGCGCGGCGAACTCACGAAGGTGCGCGACATGCAGCTCAAGAACTCCGCCACGCCGGCGGCGGTGAAGGGCCAGCAGTTCGAGATCGTCGCCGAATTCGAGGTCGGCAGTGCGCGGGAATTCGGCGTACACGTACTCACCGGGGCCGGGCAGATGACAATCGTCGGGTACGACACGAGGGCGTCGGAACTGTTCGTCGACCGCGGGAAGTCGGGGATTGTCGATTTTCACAAGTCGTTTGCCGGCCGGCATGCGGGGCCGCTGACGGTAGAGAACCGCCGCGTGCGCTTGCACATTGTCGTCGACCGGTCGTCGGTGGAGGTATTTGGAAACCAGGGCGAGACGGCGATCACCGACCTGGTGTTTCCGGACGCGGGCAGCGACGGAGTCGAGTTCTACGCGCGGGAAGGGGACGCTCGGTTGATCTCGTGCGACATCTGGCCGCTGGCGTCGGTGTGGACGAAGTGACGGCGCGTCGCCCGATCGTTTAACCGCGACCCGTCTAGGGGAGCGCGTATCGCAGGCTGGCGACGCTGGGTTTGGCGACGCGCGACGCGACGAAATGTGTTCGGGCATCCAGAGACGTTCGATACGCGCTCCGACCACCGCTAACCGCGGCGGTGCCCGGGGTCGCGGTAAAACGATTGGCGCACCGTCGTGGCGCACTCGCAACTACTTCTTTGACGCCTCATCAAAGAACGGGAACAGCCGCTTGATCTCGTCGGCGGTGGGGCGGGAGCCGTATTCGCAGAGCTCGAACGTCTCGGCGTACTTGACGGCTTTGCCGCGCTCTTCGCCGTACAGGCGGGTCAGCACGTCGCGGAAGCGGTTGGCTTCGGCCGACTGGCGGTCGGCCCAGCGGGCCCGCAGCCAGGCCTTTCGCCCCTTGGAATCAGATTCGGGCGGCACACTGCGAACGAGTTCTTCGCTGCCATTCGCGCCGCCTTCGTAGGCCTGCGACGGCAGTTCGTGAATCGCGTCGAGCTTCGTGTCGAACGTATCGTCCACCGAGACGGCGACGTCGGGCTGAAAGGGATATGGCTTGCGGAAGCCGTCGCTGGAATACAGGAAGACGGGGTTCTTCTGGAGAGCCGGCACGTCCGGACAGAAGTACGGCACGGTGACCATAAACGCGGCGTCCTGCACTAAAATCCCCGTGTAGCGATGGTCGGGGTGGTAGTCCCAGGGACGATGCGAGATGACGACGTCGGCGCGCCATTCGCGGATGAGCTGCGTGATCAGTTTGCGGTTTTTGAGCGTGGGGAGCAGTTCACCGTCGTGAATGTCGAGCACCTGCGACGTAACCCCCATGATTTTCGCGGCGGCGTGTACTTCGGCTGTGCGGCGCTGCGCGAGGGGCCCGCCGGCCATCTGCCAGTGGCCGATGTCGCCGTTGGTGACTGAGACCAGCTTGACGTGATGGCCGAGCCGGGCCCATTTCGTGGCCGTGCCGCCGGCCTTGTACTCGGCGTCGTCGGGATGGGCGCCGAAGACGATGATCCGCAGCTTGCCATCGTCGGCGGGCGGGTCGGCGGCGAAGGCGGGCGCAATTAAGAAAAATAAAGAGAAAAGGGTGATCGCAGGAAGTGCTGGAATCGAGCGCATGGCGGTGCCTCTCGGGGGATGTGATGGACGCACGGGTAGCATGGTCGAATCAAGGGCGAGCGGCAAGTGCGGCGGCATCAGCGTCGCGGATGCAGTTCGAACGCGTCGATGCCAAACGAATGGGACGACGACAGCGCGTTTTTGCCGGTGACGGCGATGCCCAGCTTGTGCGCCCCGGCTTTGAGATCGTGGGTCCCGAGGGAGATGGGGCCCGAGGGTTCGACGCGGCCGCAGAAGCAATCGGGCTGCTGCGTCAGAACGCGGCCGTCGAGCAGAAGCTTGAGCTTGCCGAAATCGGGGGCCAGCGTCACGAACAGCTCGATCTCGAAGCGGCCCGCGTCGGGCAGCGTGAATTCGAGCTCCAGAGCGCCGCCATTCTCAGCCTTGCAGAAGAGCTGCTTGCCGTCGCCCCACTGTTTCGCTCCCCAGTCGGTCATCGGCTGCACCGCAGGCTGGCAGCGCGCCGAGGTTTTCAGGATTTTCAGCGACTCGGCTTCGAACCGCGCCGCGGGCTGAAACCGGGGCGAGTCGGCGTCGGCAGGATCGTGCTTCAGCCACACGGCGTCATTGCCATAATCGGTGATGTAAGTGTAGGGGAAGTACGCGTATCCCTCCTGTCCCCAGCCCGGCCCATCGCTGTTGCGAACGATGAACACGCCGCCTCCCTGGAAGTTGGGGTCGTCGCGATACCCGGCCAGGACGACGCTGTGCCCGTCGCGGACTTCCTCCTTGGGGGGCGGATCCTGGATGAACGTCGTGGTCAGTTGCGGCTGCTTCGGCCAGCGCATGCCGATCGCGACCGGATGGTCGTTGGCCAGCGCTGATTTGACGGCGTTCAATTCCGCGGCCGAAAGACCCGTTTTGACGTTCCAGCGCTTGATCCAATGCGCCGTCCAGTGCCCGTTGCGGCGGGCCTCGGCGCGTGCGGCGTCTGAGGGGGCGCGGTCGGGATCGGTTTTGTCCGCATACGGCATCGACGATTCGTCGCAGATCCCGAGCCGCGTCAGCCCCTGAACGGCTTCGATGAACATCGCCTGATCTCCATTGAGGCCCGTCGCGTCGTTGGCGGCCCACACGAGGAATTCCTCCGACAGCCGCGGCGCCGGGCCCGACACGTCTTTGGCGCGCTCGTACTCGGCGACGCCAGTTACCGCGAACAGCGAGCACGTATCGCGCGATCCCTGAGAGAGGGGGGCGAGCCCGAACTTGGCGAAACGCGGGCGCAGGTCGACTTTCTTCGGCAGCGGCCTTTCCGAAGCGGCGGCGATTGTCGCACCGATCGCACACGACGCCAGTGCGACGAGCGCGGTCAGGACGAATGTTAGCAGTTTCATTGACAATGACCCCGATACGACGATTCGTGTGGACTGAAGTCCACCCTACAGACGGTGGCGGCCGTGGCGCGGGGAGTGTACGTGTTCTGCGGCAAATGGTGCAATCGGAGTTCCGGGCATTCTCAAATCGGCGGGCAGCGAGTACGATCACTCGGCCAAGAATACTAACCCGAAGCGCCAGCGAGGTAACGCGTACACGCTTGCTGGCGAAATCGGTTTGTCGGGCCGGCACAAGCCTGAAGTGATGCCGTTACGCACTCGCTCGCTGGCGCTTCGGGTTGGTATTGGGAGAACGATTTCATGCCTTCCGATGCCAGCGCGCCACAGGCGGTCAGCCGGGACGAGCTTGCGCTCCAATACCTCGACCAGTTGCCGTTTGCTCCCTATCCGGTGCAGGAGCAGGCGCTGTATGCGTGGTTCGGGTCAGGCGAAGGGGTGCTGGTCTGCGCGCCGACGGGCATGGGCAAGACGCTGATCGCCGAGGCGGCCGCCTTCGAGGCGCTGCACACCGGGTCGACGATCTATTACACGACGCCCCTCATTGCGCTGACCGAGCAGAAATTTCACGAAATGCAGGCCGCGGCCGAGCGGTGGGGGTTCCGCCGCGACGACGTGGGGCTCGTCACCGGCAATCGTCGTGTCAATCCCGATGCGAAAGTGCTGGTCGTGGTCGCCGAGATTCTGCTCAACCGGCTGCTGCAGCCCGAGGGATTTGATTTCGCGCAAGTCTCGGCCGTCGTCATGGACGAATTTCACAGCTTCTCCGATCCCGAGCGGGGCATCGTCTGGGAATTCACGCTATCGCTGTTGCCCCGGCACGTACGGCTGCTCCTGCTCTCGGCAACCGTCGGGAATGCCGTCGACTTTCTGTCGTGGCTGAACGCGGGACATCGGCGGCGGCTCGAGCTGGTGCAGAGCAGCGATCGCAAAGTGCCGCTGTCGTATCAGTGGGTGGGAGACAAGCTGCTCACCGAACACATTCAGGAGATGGCGCAGGGAGACGCCGAGGGGCGCCGCACGCCGGCGCTCGTATTCTGTTTCAATCGCGAAGCGTGCTGGTCGGTGGCTGAAGAACTCAAGGGCAAAGATATGCTCGCCGAGGGGCAGCAGAAATTGCTTGTCGAGAAAATCGCGGGCCACAACTGGACGAAAGGGGCCGGCCCCAAGCTCAAGCAAGTTCTGATGCGCGGCGTGGGGGTGCATCATGCGGGGCTTCTGCCGCGCTACCGGCGGATCGTCGAAGAGCTGTTTCAGCAGAAGCTGCTGTCGGTGTGCGTTTGCACCGAGACGCTGTCGGCGGGGATCAATCTGCCCGCGAGGTCGGTCGTGCTGCCGTCGCTGCTGAAAGGGATCCCGGGCAAGCAGCGGATCATCGACCCCAGCACGGCCCACCAGATTTTCGGCCGCGCGGGGCGCCCCCAGTTCGACAGCCAGGGCTTCGTGTACGTGCTGCCGCACGAAGACGACGTGCGGATCCTAAGATGGAAGGAAAAATAACACCAGATTCCCGAAGACACGCGCGACCCGGGGCTGATGAAGGCCAAGAAGGCCCTCAAAAAGAAGATGCCGACCCGCAGCCCGAACCGCCAGTACTGGGACGAGGCCCAGTTTGTGAAACTGCGCGGCGCCCCGCCGCGCGACCTCGTCAGCCAGGGGCACTTTCCGTGGCGGATGCTGGCGTACATGCTGCAACTTTCGCCCGACGTGGAGCGGGTGCGGCGGCTCGTCGGCAAGCGGCTGATGGATCCCAAGCGCGCCGGACACGCCGAGCAGCACCTGCACCAGATGCTGCGGACGCTGCACGCCGCGGGGGTCATCCGGCTCGAGCCCGAGCCTCCCCCGCCGGCGACCGAGGAGCCGGCCGGGGCGGGCGACGCTCCGAGCGCGGCTGCCGCGCCTCCAGCGCAAAAACCTTCGGCGTTCGCGCGCTTGATGATCGAAGCGCTGCAGGCGCAGCACAAGGCGACGGGAGAAGGACCGGTCCCCGTTCTGCCGGACGAGCGGCGGACTCCGGAGTATCGTCCTGAGCGGGCGATTCCCACCGAGCGGATGGCCGAGTTTTTCCTCTTCCGATCGGTGAACCCCGTCTATGCCCTGTTCCTGCTCGAACAGTTCGCGCTGGCCGATCAGACCGAGAGGCTGCAGGCGCTCGAGAGCGTGCTCGAGCTGCCCAAGGCGCTGCTCCGCGCGGTGCGCGTCCCCAACCCGGAAAAACTCCCGCCCGGCCCGCTCGCGCAGACGTACCTTGATACCGAACTGGTGTCACGGGGTCTGATTTCGGCGGGCGACCTGTACCCGCCTTGGGACCCCGACATCCCCTTCGAAGAGCGCAAGTACGCCCCGGCCTTGGGAGAGAAGCTGCGGATGCTGTTTGATTCGCTGTATCCCGGCGTACACGGGGTGTTCGTGCAGCCGGTGTGGGCCGCCGGGGAGCTGCTGAACTTCGAGTGCAATTTCCAGAACTACATCGGGTCGCGCGATCTGGCGAAGCAGGAAGGGCTGATCTTCCGGCACCTGCTGCGATTGATTCTACTGCTGGGAGAGTTCTCGCAAGTGACGCCGCCAGGGATCGACGCGGCGGCGTGGCGCGGTGACCTGAAGGCGCTCGCCGACCGTTTTACGACGTGCTGCCGCGAGGTCGACCCCACGAGCACCGAATACATGCTGGCGCACGCCGGCGATCAGGATATCCTCGTGAAAGAGGCCACGGGTCCAGGCCCGTCGGTTGCAGTGCCTGAAGGTGTCGCTGGTTCGCAAGTTGCAGCCGAGGCGCCCGCCGATTCGACGACCGTGGCCGACGAATTCGGCGCCGGCATCGTTGATTCTGGATAAGTACCCACGGATGGCGTGGCAAACCCACGGATAATTCCTGCGGAGGTCGTCGCCGGACATCTACATCCGTGGGATTGCCACGCTATCCGTGGGGAGGCCCGTATTTTCTACGTCATTCGACGTTCTGATTTCGACGTTCGACGTCCATCCGGTCGATCGCGACCGAGCGCTGCGACGAGTCTTGTCGGCGATTCAGTTGCGGATAGAATTCTGTTGGTGCCGTTATGGAACCGCCATCAACCCTATCGCCGGCTGAAAGCTCGGTGCCGCGGTTTGAGTATTTCCGCGGTTATCCCGGGCGGTTCAGGCGTGAGCGGCGGAAGAACATCGGCTGCAGTCTGAGCTGGAATGGCCCGTTTTTCGTCGCGGCACTGGTGGGATCGATCTGCACGATCTACGCCGCGGTGGAATTCCACGGTTGGAAAGAAGCAGTCCAACTGACCGTCTTCCTGGGCCTGACTGCCTTTTTCGGTTTCGGGTTATGGATCACGTTGCGCGTCGCCAGCCAGACGACGATCGTCCCCTACTTTCAGAAAGCGCTGGGAGACATCGACACGTTTGCGCAGGGCCATGCCGTAGCGCGGTCGTGTCAGGCGCTCGATGCGCTGGCAGATCAACTGGGCCTGACGCCGCTTTCCGCGTTTGGGTTTAACGACGACCTGGCCGGCGAAACGGTCGTCTGGCACCCGCCGGCACAGGGTCTGGCAACGGTCGCGGGGCTAGTCGCCAGTCTGAAGACGACCGAATCATTGAGCCCCGATCGCGACCTGTTGATCAAGGAGCTGTCCAACATCGAACACGCATTGCAGAAAGCAACCGACGCGAACGTCCCGTTCTGCCTGCTCCTCAGAACAGCCGACGTCACCAGCGCCATCGAATGGGAACGCCGGCAGGGGACGTGTTTTTAGTGCCGTGTTTGCTGCTCCGCACGGTCTCCGGCACCAGCATCCACGAGTAGGCCTCGCAAAAATTGGCTCGAGCGCATTTTAGAACATATTGAAAATCCGTTGCCATCCGATGGCAACGTCGATAATCACGGCCAGAATGAGCACAACGAGCATCGAGGCCATGACAAAGATGGCCCTCCGCTCAATCAACAAATAGATTCGTCGAAACCAGGGCGGCCGCCACCAGATGAATACGAGAAGACAGATCCAAAAAACGCCGAGCGTCTCGACCACTGCGATGCTGATGCCGCGCCAGACTGGAGGCATTGGTTGAAAGACCGCCACCGCCCCGAGCAAGCCGAAAAACGGGCCAAGGATGAGTGCCGTCAGGAACAGTCCCAGCTTGTGCAGGCAGCCCTGCTCTTCGTCCAATCCCAGATGGCTGCGATCACCATCCCTCATGTCGCAATCCAATCCTTTGTGCACAGGGTGTCAGTTGGCCCTCTTAGTCATGGCCGGGCGCGTTTGGCGATTTCCTGGTAGATCGCCAGGGCCTTTTCGTACTCGGCGACCTCGGCGTCGGCCAGCACGCCGCGGTTGCGGGCGATTTCCTGCTCCATCCGCCGGATAAAGTAATTGACTTCCCGTTCGCGGGGGCGGACGGGGCCGTCGATTTCGAAGTGGACGGGGGCTGTGTGGGCGTAGAACGAATGGTTGCGGCCGCCGTCGCGCTCTTCGAAGCAGCGGAGGGCGATCCACGATGAATGCTCGAGCGGCACCTGCTCGTCGATCTTTGTCGAAAGGGCCGGCGACTTGAGATTCGCCGGGGCGCGATTCTGCGGTGTGATGACCCGCGCGACCTCGCCGTTCACGATGACCTCGATCCGGATGAGGGGCCGCAGGCTTTCGGCGGTGCCGGTGATGTGAACGGCGTGCGGTTTGGCCTGTTTGAACACGGTCCCCAGCGGCTGGCCGTCGAAGGTGACGCGCAGCATGGGGCCGGTGGTGACGAAGCTGCGACCGGCGTTCAGCCCTTTGAGCCAGGCGCCGTAGCTGAAGCCGTCGGGGCATTCGACATAGACGCGGCCGAACCCGAGCGGCACGGGATGCACGCCCGCCCCCGTCCCGCCGCTGGGCCGCATTCGGAATCCGCAATTGAGCAGCGCGTAATAGTTCTTGAATCCCCAATCGATCCAGCCGCGTTCGGTGTAGCCGTCGGCATCGGTTTCGATCTCCCAGTCTCTGGGAAGCATGTCGAGCGTCCAGTTCTTGAACAGGAACCCGGTGCGCCAGACGTGGTTGTTCGCCAGCTCGTACAGATCGACGTCCATGATCGGCACGATCATCATCGACCAGTTCCACGAGTGCTTGTCGAGGTCGAGCAGGGCCCCTTCGTCGCGGGCGGCCTGCGCGACGGGGCCAACCGGCGGGGCCGCGGGGCGCAGCGGCGTTTTGTGATTGAGCACAAACACCGCCCCTTCGGTGTGCGACTTGCCGTTCACTGTGAACAGTTCGTACTCGGTGTTGATCGGCCAGATCACGCGCTCGACCTGGCCCTCCGTGCCGGTTGAATGAATAACGATCGGCTTCGGTTCCGGATGGCCGCCGGCCGGTTTTTGATTCGGCGATTCGTATGCCGCCCGCACCCAGTAGGTGAGGGGTAACGCAACGTGCAGGTCTTCGGCCTCGATCAGGTTGGGAAGATCTTCGAGCTTGCGATGGACGTGCGTGTCGCCCGAGTACCAGCGCTGGGAATGCATGTCGATCCACGGCACGAGCGACAATTTGACTTCGGGGACGTCGCCCGTCTCGGGAATTGTGACTTCGGCGATCGCGGGGGCGTGTTCTTTCCCATGCTCGGCCGTGAACGTGTACTTGCCCGGCGGCAACTCGGCGCCGAAGGGATGGGCCGACAGGGTCGTGTGCTGCTCGTGACTGGTCGCCGAGCGCTTCACGTCGTAAACGACGGCGCTCCCCTGTGGCGCCGAGGACCTGGCGAAGAAAAATTTTCCGGCGGAGTCCTGAATGTACAACCGGCAGGGGACGTTGGCCGATCCGCGGACCTGCCGCGGCTCGGCGGCCAAGGCGGTCCCGGCAGCGAACCAGGCCACCATCATGACAATCAATGCGCGGCGAGACATGGAGCGCTCCCCAATGTAGGGCTGGCTTTCCAGCCTGACAGCAATGTGCACCCGACGGCAATTTGCCTACGACACCGTGGCGGCTTCGCGCAGGCGGCGGGCCTGGGCGGCCGAGGTGTCAATCGACAGGCCGATCTTCACACTCCACTTGCCGTCTTCGGGAGCGGTAAATTCCCAGTGCGGCAGCACCATCGTGCTCTGGTGCACCGCTTCGAAGCCCCCTTCCGACTGGCTGATCGTCTGAATCGGGAATGTCCAGATACCGGTTGGCTTCGAGAATTCGAGCGCCGCATCCAGGCCCAGCCATTCGTCGATCAGGCCGATCCGCTCGGTGGGCGCGAGGTCCAGCACCGTTTCGAGCTGACCCATCTGCCGTCCCTGAGCGTCGTAGAAATACCGGTCCGAGGCGCCGGCCGCCATGCCGGCGAAGTTGAACTCGATCCCGAAGTGAATCGGCACATTTTGCGGCAGGGCTTCGAGCTCGTACGTGATCTCGAGCTGGCCGGCGCCTCGTTCGAGACCGATCGTTTTCGTGAGCGTGACGGAGTAGGGCCCCAGCTTCCCGTGCCGCGACAGGCGCGCCTGCACCTGTTCGTTCGAGCGGCGGAGCACGGTGTCGTACACGCCGGTGACGCAGTCGCCGATCTCGCCCTCGCCGGCCTGGAAGCGGTCGAGCGACAGCCCCGGCTGGAGGAAGTGATCGACGCAGCTCTTGCGGGGCCAGGCGTCGTACTGGATTTTCTTGTGGAGATCGGGCTGCTTGAAGGCGACCAGGTCGTGAATGCTGACGGCCCGGTTTTCGTCATGTTGACCCTGGTGCTCGCCCGCCTGGCGGACCTTTTCGTGGTACACCTCGGGGCGGCGGTTGAGGGTCGCCAGCAGGTTGTGATTAATGCTGCGGATGTCGAATTCGTAGAGGTGCCCGCCCCGCGCCGGCGTGAAGAACGCCACGAACCGGTCGCTGGCGATGCGGATTTCCTTGCGCGCGTCGAGGTTGAAGTCGCCGCCGGTGATTTCGACCCAGTGCCCCGTCCGTCCGGCCGCCTGTTCGAGCAGCGTGTCTGCGGCGATCACGTGCTGGTACACGGCGTTGCGCAGGTGCGGCAGGTACAGCCCCCCGAATGCCCCGTGCCAGTACGGGCAGTTGCACTGCGCGCGATATAATTCGGTGCGGGCCTCGGCGACGAGGTCGTTGCGCTCGCGCGGCGTTTCGCCGCTCGAAAGTTCCTGCAGGCGCTCGCTGACCTGCATGACTCGCGCGTACATCTCGTTGCTCTCGGGATATTTGACGCGAAAGTTCCGCCAGAAGCCCCCGCGCAGGAATTGCGAGATCAGCGGCCAGCCGGTATCGGTGTCTTTGCGCTCGTGGATCAGCTTCTGGTGCTCGATCTGTTTCCCGACCGGCAAGGCCCATTCGGTCATTTCGCGGTAGCTGGCGTCGGGCAGGTAGATCCGGCAGATCGGCGGCACGTTGTCGACCGCCTCGGCAAGCGTCGAAATCTTCAGCCATTCGGAATTGGCCTTGAGCGCATCGAAGAAGCGGTGGATCCAGCCATCCTGGTAGACGTGCTGTTTCGTGCCCGGCCACGTCCCGAACTTTTCGCCGTCGTCGCCGAACGTCACGACCGCGTTGGGGAACCGGTCGGCGATCTGCCGCAGGTAGTTGATCGTCTCCTGCGGATCGGCGAACGGAATCGTGTACCGCAACCGTTCGCTGCCCGGAAAGATTTTCAGCAGGCGCCCCTCGTCTTCCGAGAGGTAATAGCCGTACAGCTCGTCGTCGCGCAGGCCGGTCGAGCGGAAGTGGAAGTCGTCGAGAATGGTGTATTCGATGCCCGCCTGGGTGATGTCGCCGGCGAACGACTGTTCCCAGACGCGCTCGGGGACCCACATCCCTCGCACCGGCGCGCCGAACAGCTTTTCGAGGTACCGCGAATACGCGGTGATCTGGCCGACGCGGTCGCGCCGCGGGATGCAGGCCAGAATCGGCTCATAAAACGGACCGCCGATGATCTCGATCTGCCCGCGATCGGCCAGCATGCGGATGCGGTCGATGTACTCGGGGTGCTTCTCGACGAGCCATTCGAGCAGGCTCCCCGAGGTATGCAGGGCGACGGGGATTTCCGGGTGCTTCTCGAGAACATCGAGAAACGGCCAGTAGCTGTCCTGGTAGGCCGCTTCGAAGACTCCGTCAAAATTCCCAATCGGCTGGTGATCGTGCAGTGCGAGCACGAGGCGAATACGACCGCTCATGGATCAGCTTCCCTTCCTCCATTTTAGAGGCTGGTGGATTCCTCAGCCTCGAAGCGCGTGCGCCGCGAAATCGCCGGCCTTCAAACATCATCTCAACCGGCCGCTTTTTCGACAACTCCGCAGACCCCGGCTTCCGTCCTGGATTTTCGTTTGGTCTCCGACCGCCGTAATGGACAAAACCGTAGTTAACGTTTGCGCAATCCCGCCAGATTCCATTGTTTGGCAAGGCCACCTATCGTCTAACCGCGACCCGGTAGGGGAGCGCGCGTCAAACGATGAACGACATCAGTCTCAGCAATTCATGAGCTGCCCGTGGTCTCCCAATACGAATTCCAAATAGATTTTTGCATCAGTCAGCCGCGCACCCAACGCCTGCTCCGCGCGCTCCCCTACCGGGTCGCGGTTAAACGAACTAATACGTACCTCCCGTTCCCACATCAACTTCCACCTCCCGCAGAAACGCCCCCGCCTGCTCGGGGAGCACCGGGTTGATGTAGAAACCACTCCCCCATTCGAACCCGGCGATACGCGTCAGGCGCGGAATGATCTCGAGATGCCAGTGATAGTGCGGAATCTCTTTGGTGTCGAAGGGGGCCGTGTGAATGATGTAGTTGTACGGCGGGTCGTCGAGGGCCAGCTCGAGCTTGCTGAGCACAGTCTTGAGGACTGTCCCCATTTCCTCGATCCCCTGCCGCGGAATGTTCTCGTAATGGCTCGAATGCTGTTTCGGCAGCACCCAGGTCTCGAATGGGAACCGGCTGGCGAACGGACAGAACACGACGAAATTCGGCGTGTCGAGCACGATGCGGCTGCCGGTGGCCAGCTCCTGCTGAATCATGTCGCAGTAGATGCAGCGGCCGCGGTAGTTGTAGAACTCCAGTGAACCGGTCATCTCTTCCCAGACCGAGATCGGCACGACCGGCGTCACAATGAGCTGCGAATGGCTGTGCTCGAGGGAAGCGCCGGCCAGCGCGCCCACGTTTTTGAAGATCAGCCCGTGGACCAGCCGCGGGTCGCGTTTCAGGTCGACGAGCCGGTCGCGATACACCCACAGCACCTCGCGGACGTTGTCGACCGTCAGGCGCGACATGCTCGATTCGTGGTGCGGGCATTCGATGATGACTTCGTGGGCGCCGACGCCGTTCATCAGGTCGTAGATGCCGTCCCCGCGCTTGTTGAGCGCCCCTTCGACCTGCAGCGCGGGGAATTTGTTGGGGACAACGCGCACCCGCCAGCCCGGGCCGTTGGCGCTGGTGTGCGGCTCGCGGTAGGCCAGAATCTCGTGTGGCGTGTTGGCCTCGCTCCCCCGGCAGAACGGGCAGAAGCCGGTGGTTTTCAGCGTTTCCAGCCGCGCGAAATCCTGCGGCCGCTTGGCGCGATCGGTGGCGATGATCACCCACCGTCCCACGATCGGGTCTTTACGAAGGTCTGACATGGCGGGCGAGGCGAAGGAGGTCGAAAAGTCGAGGGGGTCGAAAAGTTCAAAGGGTCGACAGGGTCAGGCTTGCCACATGATTTTTTCGTAGTCGGGGTTGGGCGCTCGCATTTCGAGCGCCCCTTCACGCGGGGCGCGGTCGACCGATTGTCCCTCGGCCAGCGCCTCGACGTACAGGTGAATCGGATCTTCGGGCGCGAGGCCCAGGTCGGCAAACGGCACCGTCATCTCCAGGATCTGGCCCACCGCGACTTTAACCTGCGCCCCGGCCACTTCTTCGCGGTTGCGAAACAGCCGGGCTTTCAGCCCCGGACGGCCGGGTTCCGAAATCCGAATTTCGTACCCTGCCGGCTCGACGAACTGCACACGGACTTCCTGCATGCGGGCCAGGTCTTCCTGGGCCGTATGCCCTGTATCGACGCGCAGCATGAGCTGTTCGAGATTGAAGCCGAAGAACACCTCGCGAATGACTCCTTCGGTGACCAGCGTCATCGTGCCCCGCTCGCTTCCTGAAATGTAATGCCCGGCATTGATCCATTCGAAGTACGTGCGCCGCCCGTCGACTTTGACGTCCAGAAAGCCGCGGGGCTCGCTGTGAATCGTCCGGCGGACCATTCGCGTGATCGGCCGGTTGAGCGGCGAGGGAGGCTGCGTTCCCAGGATCTGATAGACGTTCTGCAGGTGCTTGCGGAACAACTGGTCGAACAAGTCGTCCTGGGCCGATGAGTGGTCGTCGCCGAACCACCAGAACCAGTCGCTTCCCTCGGCGATGTACATTTCTTCCCAGGCGCGGGCGATCGTCTCGGCGGGCACGTTCCCCTTTCCCTGGGCCTGAACGAGAAACTGCCGCGTCTGGTGCAGCAGGTCCCAGGCGGTGTTGTCTTCGTGATGGCCGATCCAGATGGCAAAGTTGTGCGAGATCCAGCTTCCTGCGAACAACCGGCCGATGCGGTCGGAAGCCGGGTGATCGCGGACGTGGTCGCGGATGCGCGTGGGGCGAATCGACGGATGCCGCGCGGCACTGCGGTACAGCGTCCGCAGGAACTCGACGCCGCCGTCGGGGTAATATTCCCAGCAGTTCTCTCCGTCGAGGATGACCGAGACGAGGGCCGGCTTGCCGGCGTTGTTGGGCTCGACGGCACGCCCGATGGCCTCGGTGCGGCCCAGCAGGTCTTGCGCGGCCCGCACGGGATCGCTGCGCTGGTAGTGAAACCCGATCAGGTCGCTGAGTCCGTGGTCGCGGAACACGATCTGCAACTGGCTGCCCTGCTCTTCGACGCGCCACGGGCGATACAGCATTTCGGGATGCCGCATGTGCCCCTGCGCGTCGCGGCTGATCCAGCCGTTCGTTGAGCGGGCCAGAATCTCTTCGTCGGTCGCGATCCACTCGATGCCCGCCTGGGCGATGGCGGGAATGATGTCTTGCGAGACCGAGCCTTCCGAGGGCCACATGCCGACGGGGGGCGAGCCGAACAGTTTCTTGTGCAGGGCCACGCCGCGCTCGATCTGCAGTTTGGCGTCGGCGGCGTACGATTCGAGAAACTTCGGCAGCTCGCATTCGGGCATTGCCTGACGGGCGCAGCGTTTGTCCCACAACAGCGGCAGAATGGGATGGTAGAAGGGCGTCGTCGTCAGCTCGATCTGCCCCGAATCCGCCAGCTCGCGGTGCAGGGGAATGATCTCCCGCAGAATCGCGAGCTGCTTGTCGAGCAGGCGCTGCTTGTCGGATTCGGTCCAGTGCCGCCCTTTGTTTCGCAGTTCGCGGAGCTCGAGGTCTTTCTCGAACGCGAGAGGGTGCATCCACGTCAGATTGTTCCAGATCTGCAGGTCGCGCAAGTCGCGCTCGCTGAAGCGCGGCAGGGCCTTCTCGGCCGTGTCGCGCCCGAACCCGCGCTTCAGGTACAGCTCGTGGTACCGGGGATGCGGGCGGATCATGTTGTCGACGCTCGCCATGAAGAACTGGTCGAGGATGTACATCGCGTCGACTTCAGACAGGCCGTCCGCCGGGACGCGCGACACATCGAGGTGCCGGTCGCTCCCCTTTTGATCGGTGTAACGCAGAATCTGCGTCAGAAGGCTGGGGACGATGTTGATGGTGCAGCGGAATTCGGGCACCTCTTTGAGGTGCAGGGCCATTCCGTAGTAGTCTTTCGTCCCGTGCAAGCGCACCCACGGCATCAGCGTCTCGCCGCTGCCGTCGTCGGGGTAGTAAGGTTGATGCTGGTGCCAGAACAGGGCCAGAGAAATCGGCTGCATGTGCCGGACTATAGCCCAATGCGGCAGATCGGGAAAGATGGAGTGAACAGCGCGGCCCCAGCGCTCTCGTTCCAACGCTCTGCGTTGGAACGCACGTCCGGACGCTCTGCGTCGCGTCCACACGCTCGTTCCCTACTGGAAGCCCGACGCGTCAGCGAGGGATCGCACGGTCATACCCTCGCTGACGCGTCGGGCTACCGGGCGAGCGCCGGAACTGGGCAATTCAGTTCGTAGCGGCTGTGGCTGACGCCGTGCGGTCGGGCCGTGAGAACTCAGCGATTTCGGCGCGGTGGATGCGGATCTTCTGCGGCGCGTCGACGCCGATTCGTACTTTTCCACCCCGCACATCGACGATGGCGATTTCGATTCCGGGTTCAATCACAATCCGCTGGCCAATCTTTCGGCTGAGAACAAGCATTGGTTCCTCCTTGAAGTGAAATTCAGTACACGTGTACTAAAGAATAGTAGTATTGAGTTCGGATGTCAAGGCCCCTCTTGCGAGTTTCAATGCGAGCAAATTATAGTCACCTGATGATTCGCCCGGTTTTTTTGATTTCGCCCGGTTCTGAAAGGATTTCCATGAAGCGGACGCTGGGAGCGTGCTGCGTTGCCGTGTGTCTTGTTGGACTTTTCACGGTCTCCGCGCCGGCCGGCGACACCGACAAATCCCATGACGTCTGGCCGCAGTGGCGCGGTCCGCACCGTGACGGCGCCTCGACAGAAAAGGGATTGTTGCAGCAGTGGAAAGATGAAGGTCCGCCGCTGGCCTGGAAGACCAAAGGCCTGGGCGAGGGCTACGCGACCGTCGCCATCGCCGACGGAAAAATCTACACGATGGGCAAACGGCGCGACGCCGTCTATCTCCTGGCGCTCGACGGCACCGACGGGCACGAACTCTGGGCCGTGCAGGTGGGCGGCTCGATGAACGACGCGCCCAGCAGCACGCCGACCGTCGACGGCGACCGGATCTACGCCATCGGACCGCACGGCGATCTCGTGTGCGTTCAGACCAGCGGCAACAAGGTCTGGCAGAAGAGTTTCGTCAAGGATTTCGGCGGATCGATTCCGACCTGGAAATACTGTGAATCGCCGCTGATCGACGGCGACAAGCTGATCTGCACCCCGGGCGGAGAAAAAACCACGATGGTTTCGCTCGACAAAAAAACCGGCAAGCTCGGCTGGCGCTGCGCCGTGCCCGGGGGCGCCGGCAGCGGATTCGGCTATTCGTCGATCGTGATTTCCGAAGCGGCGGGAATCAAGCAGTACGTGCAGCTCATGGGGCAGGGGGCGGGCTGCGTCGGAGTCGACGCCAAGTCGGGCCGGTTTCTCTGGAATTATGGGCGCGTCGGCAACGGCACCGCCAGCGTTCCCACTCCGATCGCACACGGCGATTACGTCTTCTGTTCATCGGGCTATGGAACGGGCTCGGCGCTGCTGAAGATTTCGAAGGCGGGCAAAAACGTGAAGGCGGAAGAGGTGTATTTCCTGAACGGCAATGAATTCCAGAACCATCACGGCGGTCTGGTGATGGTCGGCGACTATGTTTACGGCGGGCACGGCCACAACAACGGCTTCCCGATCTGCGTCGAGTGGAGGACGGGCAAGATCGTCTGGGGAGGCCGGCAGCGAGGGCCGGGACAGGAATCGGCCGCCGTCGTGTATGCCGACGGCCAGATGTACTTCCGGTACCAGAATGGCGTCATGGCCCTGATTTCGGCGAGCCCCGAAGGCTACAAATTGAACGGCCAGTTCAACATTCCGCAGGTGTCGGGCCCGAGCTGGACGCATCCGGTCGTTGCCAACGGCCTGTTGTATCTGCGCGAGCAGGACAACCTGTTCGTTTACAACGTGCAAGGCAACTAGGTCGCGAAAGTACTCATGCTCTGCCCGTTCTGCCGCCAGACGGAAACGAAAGTCATCGACTCGCGCGCCAGCGAAGATTTCGTGATTCGCCGCCGCCGCGAATGCCTGAACCGGAAGTGCGGCCGGCGGTTCACGACGTACGAGAAGATCGAAGAAACGCCGCTCCGTGTCATCAAAAAAGACGGTTCGCGAGTGCCGTTCGATCGCGAAAAAATCCGCTCGGGGCTCGAGAAAGCCTGCTTCAAGCGACCCGTCAGCGAGGAGCAGATCGAACGGGTCATCAGCGCGGTGGAGCGCGAGATGTACCAGAACTTCGAGCGTGAAGTCCCGTCGCGGTGCATCGGCGAGCTGGTGTTCAACATGCTCCGCGACATCGACCAGGTGGCGTTCGTGCGATTCGCCTCGGTCTACCGCGAATTCAAAGACGTGAACGACTTCGTCGAAGAGCTGGAACCCATGCTCCGCGAGTCGACCCGCCGCGAGTAGGTTATCCCCGCTCGTCGAGCGGCACATAGGCGCGCGTGGCGGGGCCGGTATATTTGCTGCGCGGGCGGATCAGGCGGTTGTTTTCCGTCTGCTCGATTACGTGCGCCGCCCAGCCGACGACCCGGCTGGCGACGAACAGGGGCGTGTACAGGTCGACCTCCAGCCCCAGGTATTTGTAAAGCCGCGCGCTGGGCCAATCGAGATTCGGCGGGAGCCTCTTTTCTTCGCGCACGACCCGTTCGAGCGTGTCGGCGATCCGCTCGAGCGAGTCGTCGCCGGCCTTTCGAGCCAGCTCGATGCAATAATTTCGCAAGATGACGGCGCGCGGGTCGCCGTCTTTGTAGACCCGGTGGCCGAAGCCCATGATCTTTCGTTTCGAGGCCAGCGCCTGGCGAACCCAGCGCTCGGCGTTGCCGGGTGAGGCGACTTCTTCCAGGACTTCCAGCACGCGTTCATTGGCGCCGCCGTGCAGCGGGCCCTTGAGGGCACCCACCGCCGCCACGATCGCCGAGTACAGATCGGACTGCGTCGACGTCACGACTCGTGCGGTGAACGTCGACGCGTTGAACTCGTGCTCGGCGTACAGGATCAGCGAGACGTCCATCGCCCGTTCCTGCACTGGCGTGGGGGCTTTTCCTGTGATCAGGAACAGCAGGTTCGCGGCGAAGCTCAAGCCGGGATCGGGCAGCACGAGCGACAGCCCCTGCCGCAGGCGGTGACGGGCCGCGATCAGGATGGGGATCTGGGCCAGCAGCCGAATCGTCTTGGCGATGTTGGCCGAGGTCGTGTTCTCGTCGACCTGCGGGTCGAAGTGCCCCAGCGCGCTGATGCCCGTGCGGAGCACGTCCATGGCCCCGACGTGCAGCGGAATGGCGCGGAGCAGATCGATGATTGCCCCGTCGACTTCCGCCGACTCATCGAGAATCGCCTTGAAATCAGCGAGCTGCTCTTCGTTGGGAAGGTCGTCGTGCAGCAGGAGATAAGCGACCTCGGGAAACGTCGATTGCTCTGCCAGGTCGGTGATGCCATAGCCTCGGTATTCCAGGCCGCCGGTGATCGTAGAAATGGCCGTTTCGCCGGCAATGACGCCTTCCAGTCCGGGAAAATACTGCTCGCTGCTCATGTGGTCATCGTCCAGAGGGGGTGCTGCGCGGGCCGTTTCCTCAAAAATGATGACAGACGGGGGAGCGAAGTCAACGCAGTCGGACAGGCTTTCGCGGTTGGCGCGCAGTAGGTCAGGCTTTCCAGCCTGACAGCCAGGTGCATTTGCTCGAATCACAGGCACACAAGGCCAATAATCTCGACGTCCGGCGGAACGATTTCCCGCCGCGCCCCAAGGCAATTCGGTTGCCAGTTTCATTGACAGGAACCCCGTTTGGCGGCGAGGGCACAGCGCTGTCAGGCTGGAAAGCCTGACCTACTGCTCGCTAACATGAAACTATGTACACTATACATCGTGCGGCCCGGGACACAAAAACCCGCTCAAATCGGGCCTGATTGAGGTCATTCTTCCAATTTTGGCCGGAATTGTTGCAAGTCATTGACAGGTAACGGCGAAATGGCCCGAAAAGCACCGGAAATTGGCCCCATTGTGGCCCTGCTCCAGACAAATCGAGATTGACCCCCGCGAAAACGGCCCAAATAATTACCGCCACACTGACCAAGCCCCCCGAATCGAGCCGGATTCTCTGCGAATTCCGGACTCAACCAGCCCCCGCGTGACTCCCGTGATTCAGACCCGGAAAGCCAAGCTCCAGCACGTGCTTCAGATTCGCCCGGCGGCGAAGTCCGAAGTCGCGCGGTTCTTTCGCACCGTGGTCCGCACGCGGATGCGGTCGATTACCGAGCTGTTCAGCGCAGACCGCCTGGAAATGGCCGACGAATGCATTGTGGCCGTGCTGGACGGCAAGATCGTCGGCGCCACGTGCCTCGTGTTCGACACGGGGGACGGGGCCGAGCTGGCGACCGAGTACGTCCTTAAGGAATACCAGGGCGAGGGGATCGGCACGCGGCTGACACGGGCCGGGATCGAGCGGCTGATTGCCCTGGGCAAGACGCCGATTCATGTCGACGTCGCCAGCGAGGCCATGGACAGCACCCTCGACCGCCTGCCCCGCAAAGACCGCCGGCACCTGCGCTTGAAACGCTCGTACCTGAAGTACGGCGAGGTCGACCTGCCGGAGCGGTAGGCGGCAGTCCCGCACACTTTCGTAGGGTGGACTTCAGTCCACGCGAAAGATTGATGCGGGGACTAAAGTCCCCCCTACGCTGAACAAACGGCACACGGAGTGTGCCTGCTACTTTACGGGGGTCTGCGCGACGAGCGGGATTTCCGGGGACGACATCTCAGGAGTTCTCGCCAGCAGATCGGTGAGCTGAAAGGCGTAGTACTTCTGGTCTGCCGCCGGTTTCTTGTCGTGCGACGCGTTGGCGATCCAGAACTTCGTGCTCTTGGGCGCGAACAGCACATCATGCAGGTTTGACTTCATCGCCACCGGACAATCCATCAGGCGCCGCGCGCTGTCGGCGTCGAACTGGCCGTGGCCGTCCTGAGCGCGGCGGACGAGCTCTTTGTAGCGGTCGCCGGCCGACAGAAGAACGGTGTCGGCGACGGGCGTCGGCAACAGCGGGTTGGCTTCGCCGGGCTGCACGAGCTGGAATTTGTCCCAGCTGGCTTCCATGCCCACGGCGCGATTCGTCTTGCCGTCGGCGACGACGTAGAAGTACTGGCACGTGCGCGGCGAATCGCGAAAGATCGAAATCGCCTCGTCCAGATCGTTGCCCCGTTCGAGCACCTCGCGCACGAGCAGCGCCATCGGCACGCCCGCCCAGTGCCCCAGCCCGCGGCCTCCCATTTCACCCACTGAGACGCTCTTGGCGTTCATGCCCGTCACCGATCCAATGAAACCGGCGTACGTGACGTTCACGAACGGAATGCCGCCTTCGGGTTCGGCGACGATCACCACGGCGTGGTCCTGCAGCCCCCAGTCGATGGCGTAATCGAGCACGCGGCCGTGATACAGCGTGCCGTCTTTCGTCGCCGAGTTCATGATGGCGAACCCGCTGCAGTGGAACAGCTCGGGAAGGAAGTTACCGGCGACCGCGTCTGTGTATTTGAGCTCGGACCCCGCGGCGAGGCCCCGCAGTTCGTCGTAGTATTTCTGCGGCACGAATTTCTGCTGGATGGCAGTGATCGAATCGATGACCGAGCGGGGCTTGATCTTCAGGACGCCAACCTGCACCGTCTGCTCGCCGCGTTTGACGAGGATGTTGTCCATGTTCTGCTGGATGCGGTCTTTAAACAGCGCCCCATGCTGGAAGCCCATCTCGTACGGGGTCCCCTTGAGATGCAGGACGGGATACCCGTCGACCAGCTCGAGCCAGCCCTTGCCGCAGCGGGCGACCGTCTGTGCCGCGCCGTCGCGCGGAGCGCCGGACAGCACAACAAGGGCGACCAGAATCACCAGGGTCAGGCGACGAAACAGCGGCAGGATCGGCATCAATGCGCTCCCGAGTTGGAAAGTGGATGGAGTTCCATCGTGGCTGAAGCTGATGTCAACGTCCCATCACAATACCCGAGCCAATCGTGGCAACGCAACGTCGAAACGGGCGGTTGGAGTTCAGGCTTCGGCGTGCGCTCTTGCCGGGACGAACGCGAGATTGCATCCTCGGGGGGCTGAAGAAGCGCCCTTTTGTGTGCAACTTTGAGAACGACCTCAAATTGCGCAGGCTAAAGCCTGAACTCTAGCGGCCCAACCGATCGTCCGCGAATTCCGTGACAGCCACCGCGCTCGCCCCCCGATCCGCGACGATCCGTGCAGTTCCAATTGCTCTTGAGACATGGCGTCTGCTACAACAAATGGCGTCGGGCCTGCTCGTGCCATTACCGGAGGTCGTCCATGCGCCGCTGTCTGTTGACTTGTTCTCTGTTCGCCGCCGCCATGCTTTCGTTCCGCACCGCTGTTGCGCTCGCGGACGACAAGGATAAAGAA
>JACQFH010000636.1 GCA_016200145.1 Planctomycetia bacterium
TCGGCGACGTGGTGGGCCTCGCACAGCTCGACCCACCCTACGATCCTGGAAGTGCGCTCTGCGATGCGGCACGCAGAACCTGGGTCGACCACCGTCCGTCCGCTTGCAATTCCAGCACGCGGTATCCGGGGGGCGCCGAGTCGATTTCCAACTGTTCGGTGCGCGGGCGGAACGGCGGACCGACCGCGGGCGTCGTGAACGTGGCGGCCCCACCCAGCGATCCAACGACTTCCTGGTGCACGTGGCCGCAGCAGATCAGCCGCACGTGCAGATGGTCTCGCAGGATCCGCTCGAACGCGGCGGCGTCCTGTAAGCCGATCCGGTCGAGCCAGGGGCTCTGCACCGGGATCGGCGAATGGTGCAGGAACAGCAGAGTTGGAAGCTGCGCCGTTGCCCGCAGGCAGGACTGCAGCCACTCCAGTTGCTCGTCGCCGAGCGATCCGGCCAGCTCGCCCGGCCGCTGAGAGTCCAGGCCGATGACCTGCCACTCGTCCCACGTTTCGCTAAACGTGACTCGGCCGGCAGGTCCGTCCTGCGCCGTCGGGAACAATTCGCGCAAATCGGCGCGATTGTCGTGGTTGCCGGGAATGATCCGCACGCGGCCTGTCCAGTCGGTCAGCGCCTCTCGAACCGCTTCGTAGGTGGCCCGCGCTTCGTCGTGGGCCGTGTCGCCGGTGATGACCAGAAGATCGGCATCGGGAACCTGCTGCCGAACGTCTTCGAGGACGGCGACAAATCGTGGCCAGGTGACGATGCCCCGCAATGCCTGGGCGGGATCGGCAAACAGGTGGCAGTCGGTTATTTGAACAACACGGTGTGTCGTCATTCAGCGGGCGTTACGACTGTTGGAATGAGGGGTTCGGCGAAGTCCTGCCACATCTTGGTGTTTGGTGTTTAGTTTCTCACCGTGGCGGCAACGAGCGGGTCCGCGAAGTCCAGCCACAGCCGGTTCGCAGTCGCCGCGGGCAGGTCACCATCGTGAAATACAAACCGGTAGCGGGAGACGTGCGGCGTGGCCGGCGTAATCTCCCAGTCGCCGAGGTGCGACGGCGAGTACACCATGTACGGCATTGTGGGGTGAATACGCAGTGGCTCGGGAGCGCGGAAATTGTCGGGATGAGTCATCAATGTGATTCCGGCGGTCCGATCACCAACGGGCCCGCTGAGGTCGCACCAGTTCGGACGCGTGTGATTGCCCGTGATGCGATCTTTCCCGTCGGATGTGCTGACTCGCGCATGTTTGTCGTCCCACGACCGCGCGCCGCGAAGCGCCAGGCCGCCGTAATGATACTCCTTCAGCCGCAGCGTACTGCTCGTGGCACAGCGCATCGTCGAGACGAGGTCGCAGATCCAGTACCCGGCTTCTCGTCCACCGAGGTTCCAGACTCGCAGGCCCCAGGTTTCGACAAGCGCCACCTTCCCCTCGGGGACAGTCAGATCCACATGTTCCTGCTCGACCTGAATTTCACCGAAGACCGGGCCGCCGGCCGTGTCCTGCACCTTTTTGAAACGAACAAGGCCCGTACCGCCGAGCAAGTCCCAGAAATTCGGCGTGCGGCCTTCGAATTCGGTCTTCGTGTGGGCCAGAAAGATGCCGCTCTGATGCAGGTGGTCGGGAGGAAACTGATCGGTCACGACCGTGCCGGAAGGGGACCAACAGGGGTGAATGAAGGCATTCCGGCCGTATCTGGCATCGGCTCCGGCCGACGGTTCGACATGGGCCGAGTTGTACTGCAACACGTTTGATTCGCCGACGCGAACGACCAGGGAACCCGGCCGGCGGTCGACCGAGACCACGGAACCTGCGACCGCGGCGCCGCGGTCGATCCGGTAAGAGCGTTTCGATCCAGCCGGCGTTTCTCCCCGCACAATCCACCACAGGCGCGACGGCGTGCCCGATTCGATCTGTGATGGAACGGGCCGTTCCTGATTGCCCGTAGTTTCGACGAGACGCACCGAGCGGGCCTCATCGATGGCGATCGACAGCCCAACGCAGGCCGGCGCGTCGATCCTGACATTTTTGTGCGCTGCAACGACCAGCGTCTGTCCGAAAGCAACCGTCGGAAGGAGATTCGCACCGCGGCGTGACCGATTCGTCGACGATTGCGTGCCCTCAATTGCCGGGGGGCAGGCGTTGTCCGCCGGCCGGTCTCTTAGGTCGTCGTGCGCGCGAGAGGCGGTCGCCGGCAACGTGAGGCACGTAATCGCCACGATGCCGACCGCCGCTGGAAGGCGCTTTTCCGGCCGACGCACATCGCGGCTTCCGATTTTCACCGTTCGTGCTCTCACGATGTCGACTTTCTGTCCAGCGGGAAAAAAGATTCTGCGGATGTCCGATTATCAGTCGGCGAGATTCGGTCGACGTCCACTTTGAATCGTAAGGAATGTCTGCGACGGCGACGAACGTGGCGGGTCAATCCTGTTTCCAAACTATCCATATTATCCCAGATTTCGACGGTACTAGATTACCTCCTCGAATCTCGACAACATGAATCCAGGACCATCCCGGCGCAGCCCATACCCCTGCATAATCCATCAACATTCGCGAAACTCCCGGAGGACTATTTACGATTACCGGGCGATACACGGTCGAGACAATACGTGACCCGAATTCGAGGTGGCTCGATATCCAGCAGGCAGGCCCGAGAAGTACCGGATACCCCACCAGCACCACAACCAACCCTGCTGCCGTCCTTTTCGCCCACCGTTCTTTCCGATTGACGATCCGCACGGTCAGCCAGACACACAGGGCTGCGAAGGCAATGGCCAGGATGGATAGCACGATGGTCATGCCGGAATGTTAACTGCGACGGATCGACAGCGGCAAGACGGGTCGTGCCTGGGCGAAGCACTGCGGCCGGCTTGACCGGCCCGCCGGGAAATGTGAATGTAGTGAAGATGCGTTCGCCGCACGTTGGGGCCGCGTCGGCTGTTTGAACTTTGTCAGCAGGAACTTCCCATGCGCAAGACCGATGCCTCGCAGAATCCGCTTGGCAATCTCGACGACTGGGACGAATTCGTCGCGGCGCGCTATCCTGAGCCGGGGCAGAAGGCGAAGGAAGATTATCGCAACTACGACAATCCGGCCCGCGAATCAGTGCGCGAGTTCTACAGCCTGAACCACCAGCACCAGACATACGACTTCGTCCTGAAGAAGAAGCAGCAGTACCTGGCGCTCAATCAGCGCGAGATGACTGTGCTCGAAGCGCTCGACTACCTCAACACGCTCGTCGACGATTCCGACCCGGATATCGACCTCTCGCAAAAAGAACATCTGCTGCAGACGGCCGAGGCGATTCGCGCCAAAGGCTACGAAGACTGGTTCGTGCTCACCGGGTTCATTCACGACCTGGGAAAAGTCCTGTGCCTGTTCGGCGAGCCGCAGTGGGCCGTCGTCGGCGACACGTTTCCGGTCGGCTGCAAATTCTCCGACAAGATCGTCTTCGCCGAGTTTTTTGCCGATAACCCCGATAGCCA
>JACQFH010000004.1 GCA_016200145.1 Planctomycetia bacterium
CGTCGACGAGGGTCTGCCGCGGGCTGTGAAAGCCGAATACGATGATCCCGCCCACGCCGACCAGCCCCACGATGAACACGACGACTGACAGGACGTGGAGCGCGCCCACGATGGTGCGCAGCGCCGGGTACCTCCCGCGCGCCGCGTCCTGAACCGACCAAGTCGCGATTTCCTGCTGAACAGCATCCGCCAGTGATTTGTCCATGCGGTTCGCCGTCCCTTGTTGCGCTTTATTCCGCCCGCCCTGTCATCGGTGTGCCACCCGCAGCCTACTTTTCGCGGCCTGCGCGCACAACTGTCGGGGGTCGGTTTGAAAAACTCCAGGCACGGGCAGTCATCGATTCATTGCGCGCGGAACTGCGATTCACCGGCTGACGATCGCTCATCAGCCGGCCGCGTCGTCCGCCTCGACAAGGAAATCGTCGTCAGGGTAGAACTCACGCAGGGCCAGGGAGAGCCCGGAGGCCACGTCAAACGAAAGGGACCCGATGATCTTCGCGCGGCTGCGATCCGCAGCTTCCCGGATGACTCGGAAACGGTGCCCGGAGTCGGATTGAGATTCTTCGCTCATGCTGGCGATTGACATTCATTCGATGCTTGCCCACTGTCCGGCTTCTCCGATCGTTGCAATAGAAGCTGGCGGTAGATTTGTTGCCCGGCGTCCGTCAGTACGAATTGCCAATCGTCGTCAACTCTGATCAGACAGAACGTAACCAGCGTATTTAGTGATACCGTGTCGAATCTTCCGGCGGTGACATTCGCGCCGATCTTCACGAGTGTTTCTTGCTCGCGTTTTGATAGTTCTTGCAGCATGAAATACCGCTGAGGCCCGGTGGCCAGACTGCTGACTGGAGCGATCCGTTAGCGAGAACAGGTGTTTTCCGAAAACCGAAAGCTCAGACATTAAGTCTGGCAGGTGGAGGTGAATTACTCATCGGACGCAAACCTGCGATTGCTTGAGTTTGGTTCACCAGGGTGTGAGAAGCGTTATGAAATCGACACATGCATGGATCTTGTTCTGTGCCGCGGATTTACAGCCGTTGCGTCGGACGCCCGCCGCGGCAACCGTTCGGTCGCCGCCACCCGTCTCTTGAAGGCCCTTCGCAAAATCGCTAAAAGGTGAAAACCTGAATGGACTGGCGAACCTCGGCCATCCACCGCGGATCAGGTCCTTTCGGAAACCTAAAATCGGACAGGTAGCTCAGTTGGTAGAGCACAGGACTGAAAATCCTGGTGTCGCCGGTTCAATCCCGGCCCTGTCCACTCGGCATCGCAACAGGCCTCGCAGCAACCTGCGGGGCTTGTTGCGTTTTCGCGATAACGTCGTGTGGATTCAAGTTCGTCGGTTTTTCGCGCGGACTATTCGATTGCCGCTTTTGGTCGCTGCCTGACGTTTCGGCTGGGCGCGGCG
This sequence comes from Planctomycetia bacterium, assembly GCA_016200145.1. Taxonomy (GTDB): domain Bacteria; phylum Planctomycetota; class Planctomycetia; order Planctomycetales; family Planctomycetaceae; genus JACQFH01. The sequence continues at coordinate 1,412 of JACQFH010000004.1, forward strand.
TCGGGGCGGCTTGACCACGGGTTTTCGCCGGTTTTGCGAGGGCCGCGCTTTCTCAATCGGGTGCCGACCGTCGGCGCGTGGGAGCGCCGGTGCCGGTCGCTCGTCGTTTGTTGGATTCAGGATCAAATTCAGCCATCCCGACGAGTTGGAGAGAAAGCACTCGACCCACGTTTTTCGGCCGGCTTGTGCCAGTTCGCCAAGTCGCGACTCGATGGCCGCCTTGCGGCCGGCAAAGCCTGCCTGCAGGAGACCGAGCATCTCCTCGGCGGCCGGTGTGAATTCCTGCCTTTCTGATTTCAGCAGCTTGCCGATGTTTGCGGCCAAGTCGCCGTGCAACTCTTCGGCCCGCACCGCATTGCAGAAGTCGTTGATCGCCGCATGCCAGACGATCCATGAAAACGGGCCATCGACTCGCGGCCACCTGGCCAGCAGACGCTGGCGACGCGCCTCGCGCTCTTTCAATTCGGCTGCTCGACGGTCGCGCGCGGCCGCCTCCAGTCGGGCCTGCCGGTCCTTTGCCGTGCGTTTCCCTTTCCGAGTCGCTTTACGTTTTGCCATGACCCGATTCTACGCCGGCCGCCGGACGAGGGAAACACACGAAAAAAGGTAACAGTCGCTGTGGACTCCCCGGACCGAGCAACTTCAGGGACCGCGTCCCAGGGATTTGAAATGAGGAACGCAGGAAAGCAGGAAGCCAGGAAACGCCGGACGACTCCGTCAACGCGATGGGAAAAACTCCTGCTCTCCTGCCTTCCTGCATTCCTCAACTCGATTCCTGGGTACCTTTGCAACGAAGTAACGCGCCGCCGGGGGACAGGAAAATTGGGGACAGGAAAATCGTCGTCCGGCCTGCTGTGGCCAATTTGCAACCGCAAGCCGAAAATCAATTTTCCTGTCCTCCCTTCGTCTGCCGCCTGACACTGGCACTTGCGCGGGCCGATTGGTCGATCTTCGCCCACGTGGTGGCGGGACGACTCGGATCTTGCCTGTTGCATGAACGGCACTCGTTTTGCACCGCTGTCACGGCGGGCCGTTACCGCAACGATCGGAGGAGAGCAAAATGAACCTTTCAGAATCACAAACAGAAGCCATGCTGGAGCTCGGCGGGAGTGCCGAGGGGCACGGATTCATTCCGCAGCGAGTTCTCGATGAGCTGCTGTCGTATGAGCTCATTTACTGGCGCAACGCGGGTGAAGTCGATTTCACGCCGGCTGGTAAAGAGGTTTACGACGAGCTCGTGGGAGCCGCGAGTCGGTGAATCGGCGCTATCGGGAAGTTCCTGATGGGGCCCTCGCGGATTCCCCCGATAGTTTCAAAACGGGAAATCGTCGATATTCCCTTCGCTGGTTTCGGCCCGCCCCAGCACCGAGCGTCCGGATTTGTTTCCGGCGCTCGGTTTTTTTTTGCGCTGTCGACTATCGAGAACGCGCCGGCGGTTTGGCCTTGGGCGTTTCACGATACGGCATGCGCGACCGGTAGAGTTCCAGCCGCGCTTTCGTTTCCGCAGGCGTGTACAGCCCGTGTTCAGTCGTTCCCAGAAGCTGCAGCGCCTGCTCCTGGTATTTAACGGCCTGGTCGAAGTCGCCGGTTTCGGCATACGCAGCGGCGAGCGAATCGATCCAGGCTTCGACGCCCCACTGCGACAGCTCACACGCGCGCTTCGCTTCTTCGAGAGCCAGTTTGCCATCCCGATACTGTTCGTCGGGGCAGGTGGCGCGGATCCGCGCGCGGCAGGCCAGCGCCCCGGCGTGATCGGGTTGCGCTTCGAGCGTGTCGGCATAGTCGGCCAGGGCCTCTTTGTAATGGCCCCATTTCTGATTGAGCAGTCCCCGGTTGAAGTGCGCGGTGGCCGAGTCCTTCGGATCGAGACGGATGGCCTCATCGTAATCGGCCATGGCCTTGTCGAAATCGTTGCGCTCCCCCCACACGACGGCCCGGTAGATGAGCGGAACGGGGGACTTCGGCGCCACGCGCATCGCGGCGGCGTAGTCTTTCAGGGCGCTCTCCAGTTCGCCGCGGGCTTCGCGGCAAGAGCCGCGCGCCACATATCCCCACGCGTCCTTGGGGGACATCTTAATCACCGTCGAGAAATCCTTGATCGCCTTGTCAAAATCTCCCTGGTCTTTGTAGGCCGAACCCCGCATGTCGTAGCCCCAGACGCTGTGGGGGTTGCGGCGGATGTGTTCGGTGTAGTAGGCTGCCGCCTGTTCGATCGGCACAATCTGGTCTTTGCGGACCCACGCCTTCCCGATCCAGGCCCAGTCGCCGTTCTCTCTGGTGACGGTCAGCGGCACGTTGTGCAATTCGCTGCGCATTTCTTTGTCGCCGACCATCGCCTTCGCACTAAGCCTGGGCATGAATTTGCGGCCGACCCATGGGTCGTCGGCGCGCGCCAGGGTCGAACAGAGCGTACAGGCCAGCGCCAGAAGAATCCGAGTGGCAACGGGAGCGGATTGGGCGTTCACTTCGATTCCCTCCGAAGAATGCGTCGAGTCCGGTCAACGGGCGGGCGCAGTGCCCCGGCCGCTCCACAGCGGCCGGGGCACTTTTGCGATAAGGACACCACCCAGCGGCGGCGTATGCTACACAATCCGCCGTTTTCGACCAATAGCGGATGCGCGTGGACTGAAGTCCACCCTACGGCGCTGCTCCCTTCCGCAGCCAGGCATAGACCGGCAGGCCCAGCAGCACGATCACCAGGCCCGGCCAGGTCGTGGCGGGACGATAGGCGAACAGCGCTCCGAGGATCGTCGAGGCGCCCACAATGTACAGCGCCGGTACAAGCGGGTATCCGAAGGCGCGATAGGGGCGCGGCGCGTCGGGGCGGCTGGAACGCAATCGAAAGATCCCCGCAACGGTCAGAATGTAGAACAGGAGCGCTGCGGAAATTACGTAATCCAGCAAATCTCCATACAGGTTTCCGTAGGTGCCGTCGGGTTTGCGCGTGCGCGGCAACACGAGCGCCGCCGACCAGAGCCCCTGAAAGGCCAGCCCCCAGGCCGGCACGCGGGCTGCGTTGAGGCGCGCGACCGGCTTGAAGAACAAGCCGTCGCGGGCCATCGCATACGCGGCCCGCGCACCGACAAGAATCAGGCCGTTGTTGCAGCCGAACGTCGAGATCATGATGGCGATCGCCATGACGGTCACTCCCGCGTCGGGGAACATCGCCTCGATCGTGGCCGTCCCCACACGATCGTCTTTGGCCTGTTGGATCGCGTCAAACGGCAACGCAACGAGATACGCGACGTTGGCGAGCAGATACAAAGTAATCACCAGCCCGGTCCCCAGACCGAGGGCAAGCGGCACGTTGCGGCGCGGCTCGCGGATTTCACCGGCAATCGTCGCCACGCTGTTCCAGGCATCCGCCGAAAACAAAGAGCCGGTTTGCGAGACGCACAACGCGACGAACAGCCCAAACGTCGTCGCGGCCGTCAGGCCGGTGACTATCTCCTGTTGTGGATGAACCGTCCAGAACTGCGACCAGTTAGCGCGAACGGCCTCGGCATTCCAGCCTTTGGTCAGGCCGAGCACGATCAGCGCCAACAGGGCCCCCACCTTCGCGACCGTAAAAACGTTCTGCACCACCTTGCCCCATTCGACGCCTCGCATGTTTGTCACTGTGAGGACTGCGATCATCAGGATGCCGACAAGTTGTGCACGCGAAAGCGAGACGGCATACCCCGACGTGATGTGCACCGGCTCAATCATATACAGATCGGGGCTGATTGCTGGCCAGAGGATGCCGGCAAATTTGGCGAAGGCCACCCCCACCGCCGCGATCGTCCCCGTCTGAATTACCAGCAGAAACGTCCAGCCGTACAGAAATGCAAACAGCGGCGAATAGGCTTCACGCAGAAAGACGTACTGCCCGCCGGCGTGCGGCATCATTCCCGCCAGTTCGCCGTACGAAAGCGCGGCCGACACCGTCAGCAGGCCGGTGACGAGCCACGCCACGAGCAGCCAGCCGGGGCTGCCGACCTGGCGGCTCATCTCCGCCGAGACGACGAAGATCCCCGACCCGATCATCCCCCCCACGACGACCATCGTCGAATCAAACAGCCCCAAACCGCGGCGGAATTCGCTGTCGTCGTCGGCCATGCCGGGTCCTGCTCGATGCGTTGGTGCGGATCGGGAGGATTGTACGGCGCGGGGGCGGGCGCCGCGAGTGAGGGCCGGTGGATCGAAGGGAGAAGAGCGACATCTGGTGGCGAGCCGGAGACGTAAGTCTCCGGGTGGATCCGCGCTGGCCTGCCGCTCTGATTGCGACGGCCCGACTACGGCGCGCAAAAAAAACCGCCGGTTCGGAGTCGAACCGGCGGCTGATGCTCGCCTTCAAGTCAGCTTACGAACCGCCCAACTGGGCGCTGACGCTCGTGAAGGTCGTCTTGGCGTTCGTGCCGACCGCCTGGATCGCGGTCAGACAGACCACGATGATCAGGGCGAGCATGACGGCGTATTCGACCGCGGTCGGGCCGTCTTCCGAAACCAGGAATTTCTTGACGCTGTTGGCGAACTGAAGCATGATGCGACCTCTCTGGGGAAAAAGTGTGCCTCGGATTACACGTCCGCAGACATCCGGTTCCGTAAACAGTTTTCAAAATTGCGATGGCCCGGAGACCGATGCGCCGCACCTCGCACGAGGAGCAATTCCACCCTAGGGCGCAAACATCGCGAGTCAAGAAATTTGCTTCGCTGCAATGGGTCGTAACTCGCGGTCGGGCCAACCATTTCCGGCAGTTACCGTGATTGCCGATCGTATGTCTCGCGGAAACGTCGTCTCCGAGCCGCCGGGTTGCCGGCAAACAACTGTTGCTGAAAGGCAACACGGCGGTAGGTCAGGCTTTCCAGCCTGACGGCAATGTGCCCACGATTGTGAGGTAATGTCGCCAGCACCAGGCGTCGCTTCAAACCGCACGCCGCGCCATTGGCCTGCATTCCGCCGGTTCGGCCGATCATCCAGTGCTGCGACAGCCACAACGTGGCGGCCCGATATCAGCCCAGGCCAACGGCCTGGGTAATAAATGCGCTACCACATGAAAAGCCCCAACGGGGCGGCACTATGAAATTCGAAATTGGGATTTGGGAGTGCGGGATTGAATTGCGATTCCCGGTGAGCCGGAAAGCAGAATTCACGATCCGAAATTCCGTTTAGGGGCGCCCCGTTGGGGCTTTTGGTCGTGTGTGCGTCGGGTTCCCAGGCCGCTGGCCTGGGCTGACATAGGGACGTCCCTTTGGGACTGACGCGGTCCCGCCTGCCGGGCGGGACCTTGCAACAGGCGTCACGGCGGCCAGGTGACTTTTTCGCCGCCGCGGATTGTGATCATCGCCTTGATCGTCATCGGTGGCGTTCCGTCGGGAAGCCACTGGACCGAGCCGTCGACGGTCAGGACGTTCGCGCCGCCGGGGTGTGAGCTGGAGATCCCGTTTCCAGATTTTGCATTGACGGTCAGCGGCATCTGGGTGACATGCAGATCGCGCGGTTCCATCCAATGAATGCTCGAGTTTTCCACCTCGACGAGCAGAAATGTATCGCCCGTCGAATCGGAGACGTCATCGAGACTGACTGGCTGCCCGACGTGCCAGGCGGATTCCGGACCGATGATCGCCAGGTAACTCGTCATCTGAGATCCATCCGACCCTTTCGAATTGCGGTCGCTGGGGCAGCCAAAGACAGGATTCTTTCCGTATCGCTCGCGCAACTGGCGATTATGCGGGCCATCCCACGGCTCGTCGCGACGATACATATTGTAAAATGGCGAGGCGTCGAGATACGGCGCGATCAGCACGCGCCAACTGTGCATCGGACGGCCGTTCGAGTCGGCGACATAAGCCGGCGTAAAGCACCCGTGCGTCTGATGGTAAGTGTGGAGCGCAAGACCGATCTGCTTCAGATTATTTCGACATTGCGACCGCCGCGCCGCCTCGCGCGCATCGTGAACCGCAAAAACTCCGGCATAGAGAATGGCAACGATCGCCAGCACGGCGGCCGCGGCGTAGCACCGCCTGGCGGCCCTTCGCCAGCGATTCATCGCCGTGATCGGCGGGGCAGCGCCGATTTCATTTCCCGGGTGAGCTGGCTGGTTTTCGAGTTCCATACCGGTCGCTCGCGTCAATAAGGTCCGGGCTTTTCACCGCCGTCGATTGTCAACAAGCCCCGCAATGTCTCTGCCGGCAGCGAATCGGGCAAGAACCGCACAGCTCCATCGGCCATCAGCGAATTGGCGCCTGATTTGTGGCGGCTGGAAATCCCTTGGCCGGCTTTGGCGTTGATCGACGGCGCCATCTGCAAGACGTGCAGATCGCGCGGCTCCATCCAGTGAATGCCGGAATTGGTGACCTCGATCAGCAACAGTGTCTCGGAGGTACCATCTTTCATCTCTCCGATCGTCGTCGGGCGGGGACCCGGCCAGGCCGTTTCGTCTCCGACGACTGCCAGGTAATTTGCGTTGCAGCGCGCCGCATTCGTCCCTGAATTGTGCTCATCACTGGGACAGCAAAAGATGGGCAATGCAATCTTCGCCAGCTTGCTGTTGTTCGGCCCGTCCCACGGTTCATCGAAACGGTACGACTGATAGAGTGGCGTCTGATCGAGATAGGGAAGCAGCAGCACACGCCAACTGTGCATGGGCCGGCCGTTGGCATCGGCGATGTACGCCGGCGGAAGGCAACCATAGGTTTCGTGGTAGTTGTGAAGCGCCAGTCCGATCTGTTTCAGATTGTTCCTGCACGTGCTTCGCCGCGGTGCCTCGATCGGCGTGGAGACACTCAGAAAAGCGCTGTACATGACGAACAACACGAACAGCACCGCGGCGATCCAATACCAACGGTTCGCCAACTTTCGCCAGCGATTCGTCGGTTTTGCGCACCGCTGCCCCGTGGACCGATTTGGCTCGTGTTCATCCATACGGTTTTTCAATATGCGGATCCGCGCGGCGTTCGCCGTACCACACGTCCAGTCCTTTCTTCTCCCGGAATGCCTTCGGACCCGTCCACCCGATGCGGGCCAGTGTTTTGATGATCTCGAAACCTGAATATGTGCGCAACTTGCGGCCCGATGTGATGACCATCGGTTTCGGAATCGCAAACCGGCCGACGCGCCGCAGGGAATTCCTGAAGTACAACTCCTCGGCGGCAAAGCACTCTTCCGAGAAGCCGCCAATCGCGTCGAATGCCGTGCGTCTGCAAAACAGAAAACAGCCCCCCACCAGCTTCAGCCGGCGGCAGAGGAAGATGGCGATCGGATACAACAGGCGCGCCCACAGCGGCAGCCAGCCGTCGAACCGGAACAGGCACGCGCCGCCGACGGCGCCGTCTTGAATCGTGGCCAGCACCGAACGCACGGCATCGGAATTGGCCAGCGTATCGGCGTCGACGAATACGAAAATGTCCCCCCGCGCCTCGCGGGCCCCGGCATTCCGCACGGCGGCGATCTGTCGTTTGTTGACGGCAACGACGCGCGCGCCCAGTTCCGCCGCAATTCGCGCCGTGCCGTCGGTGGAGGCATCGTCAACGACGATCAGCTCGTATTCGACGCCCGCCTCGCGCGCCGCCCCGTGAATCGACGCCACCGTCGCGCCGACCAGCAGCTCTTCATTATGAGCGGGGACGATGAAGGAAATCATGACGGTGGATTCTGTGCCCCGGCCGCTTTTTTGGGCGGCCGGGGCACGGCATTGCAGACACGACGTGGCCCTGGCGCGTTTGTAAGCACATTTGGATTCGCCCGCAATCCAAGGACTGTCCTTCCTGCGCGTGACGTGCCCGCGTCTGGAATGGTTGATCGGCAAAGCGGCGGGAATTGTCTCGCCAGACTGCGGATGTGCTGCACCAGCCACAACGTGGCGGCCCGATATCAGCCCAGGCCAGCGGCCTGGGTCATGGAGGCGCAACCACACGAAAAGCCCCAACGGGGCGGCACTATGAAATTCGGAATTGGGATTTGGTGCGGTATTGAAATTCAATTCGCGGTGAGCCGCAACACAGATTTCACAATCCGAAATTCCGTTTAGGGACGCCCCGTTGGGGCTCTTGGGTCGTGTGTGGGTCGGGTTCCCAGGCCGCTGGCCTGGGCTGACATAGGGACGTCCCTTTGGGACTGACGCGATCCCGCCCGACAGGCATGCACCTTCCCGTGAAGCCTCAGGTCTTGCAATTCGCTTGCACCCGCGACACGTTACCATCAGAATTTGACTGAAGCGAAATTCAGTATCCCCCCCCTGCTCCGGCAGGCTGCGACAACGCGGCCTGCACCTGCCTCACGGAACCTGCCTCATGCCCCTGTCGCGTTCGTCCCGCAGGCGTTCGAACTTGCGCCGCTCCTTCTCCATGGCGGTGCTCGTGACATTGCCCGCGATCTGGACGGCAATGCAGGCGTCTGGTCAGGCGCCCGCCGAATGGAAATCCGTGAAAGTCCCGGACGTCTGGAAAAATCCTCCCGCCGGGATCGACAATCTGTCGTGGTATCGCGGTTTTGTGACAGCCCCGGACGCGTGGAAAGGAAAAGACCTGGAGCTGTTCGTCGAACCAACCGACGCGGCCCATGAGGTCTTTTTCAACGGTCGCAAGGTGGGGAGCGCGGGGGAATTTCCGCCGTTCTTTCGCAGCGGCCTGGGAGGTGCAGACCGTTTCTTCGTGCCTGCCGACGCGGTGCGCTACGGCGCTCCCAACGTTGTCGCCATCCGCGTCTACAATCTCGAAGGGCGCACTGGCTTTAACCTCGCGTCGCCGGTCCTGTTTGGCGACAAAGACGCCGTGCGAATGACGGGTGACTGGCAGTTCCGTCCCGGAGACAACGCGGCATTCGCGAAATTCGAAGGCGACCAGCCTCCCGCAGGCACAACCCTGTTCGCAAAGATCGAGAACGCCGCCGAAGTCGCCAAGACGCTCAAGCGCATCGACGACGCCGGGCCGCAATCGCCGGCCGAGGCCCTCCAGCAATTCGTCGTGCCGGACGACATGGAGATCGAGTTGGCGCTCAGCGAGCCCGAAATCCGGCAGCCGCTCAGCATTAAGTGGGACCCGCGCGGCCGGCTGTGGGTCTGCGAGTTCATCCAGTATCCCGACCCGGCCGGCCTGAAAATGGTCAGCCGCGACAAGTTCCTGCGGTCGGTTTACGACAAAGTCCCGCCGCCGCCGCCGAATCACTTTCCGGGGCTCGACCGCATCTCGTTCCACGAAGACACCGACGGCGACG
>JACQFH010000637.1 GCA_016200145.1 Planctomycetia bacterium
CTTGCCGAAGAAGTAACGGCGGGTGAGCTGAGAAAGGAGATCGCTTAATGGATGCATGCAAAACTCCTGATTTCGGATGTGGGATTTCGGAATTCGGATTTTTTATTCCGCATTTCGAATTCCGCACTCCGAATTCTTCTTAAATCCGAAATCCCAATTCCGAAATGCCCTTCATTCTTTGGTAACCGTCTCATCCAGGTTCAGCACCAGATTCGCCACCATTGTCCAGGCGGCGAGTTCTTTGGGGTCGAGGGATTCGTTGCGCTTGGCGTCGCCTACAGCCAGAAGTTTTGCCGCCGCGTCGGCGTCGGCCTGGAATTCGACCAACTCGGATTCGAATACTCTCACCAGCACGACCGTTTCGTCAGCCGTCGGCTTGCGCGACGTGGCGATGCGGAAGGCATACGCGGCGCGCTCGGCGGGGGTTGCGCCCCCCTCGGTCATGATCCGTTCGGCGAGCTTTCGCGCGGCCTCGACGTACTGTTTGTCGTTCAGCAGCACCAGCGCCTGGAGGGGCGTATTCGTCCGTGATCGGCGGACGGTACACGCTTCGCGCGACGGCGCGTCGAACGTCAGCAGCGAAGGAGGAGGCGACGTGCGCTTCCAGAACGTGTACATGCTGCGGCGATAGAGTGCGTCGCCCGTATCCTGCTTGAACGTGCCCGTATTGCTGCCGACGAACGAGATGGCTTCCCACAGGCCGTCGGGCTGATACGGCTTCACGCTCTTGCCGCCGATCTTCTCGACCAGGAGGCCGCTGGCGGCCAGGGCGCTGTCGCGAATCACTTCGGCGTCGAGGCGGAACCGCGGGCCGCGCGAGAGGAGCTCATTGGCCGGGTCGCGCTGCGCCAGTTCGGGCGAAATCCGCGACGACTGACGATACGTGGCCGACGTCAAAATCAGCTTCAGCACGTGCCTGATGTTCCAGCCGCTCTCGCGGAATTCGACGGCAAGCCAGTCGAGCAGCTCGGGATGGGTGGGCCACTGCCCCTGGGCGCCGAAGTCTTCCGCCGTCTTGACGATCCCCGTGCCGAAAAACTGCTGCCAGAACCGGTTGACCGTGACGCGCGCCGTGAGCGGATGCTCGGGCGCGACGAGCCACTGCGCCAGCCCCAGCCGCGTGGGGGGCGCATCTTTGGGAAACGCGTTGAGCGCAGCGGGAACGCCGGGGGACACCTTGTCTCCCTTTTTGTCGTATTGCCCGCGGATCAAGAGGAACGCCTCGCGGCGCGCGGCCGCTTCGCCCGAGACCATCGTCATCGGGATCGCGTCGTCGAGCGCCTTGCGCTTTTTCTCGGCCTCGGCAATTTGCGTGTGCAGTGGATCAAAGATCGGCTTCGTCTTGCCGCACACATTTTCGATGAAGTAATCGCGGAGCTGCTTTTTCTGGGCGTCGTTGCGCTTGTCGGGCTCGAGCTTGATAATTTCCTGGAGAGGCGGCGGCAGCGTCGATTTCGACTGCGCCTTTTCGTAGCTCTCCCACACGAGCTGAGATTCGAACGCCTGGCCGGCCTGCGGCGTGCGGGTGACGATGCCGGCTTTGTCCCAGTAGACCGTGCCGTCGTGCTGCGTGAACGCCCAGCCGTTGATGACGGCGCCGGGCTTCAGTCCCACCTGGCTGCAGTCGACCTCCAGGCGCACCCACTTGCCGGCTTCGGGAAGCGTTCCCATCGGAAACCGCGACGGCGAATTCACCGCCCCCCAGGGGATCACGTCTTCGCCCCAGGTGGCGCGATGCTCCCAGCTCCCGTCGTTCCACTGGAGCATGATCTCTTTGGGAGGCTTGGCCGGTTCGAGATAGACGTGAGCGAAGAGTTTGTCGCCTTCGCCCACGCGCAGGCCGGGGCTGGCGTCGGTGAAGAAATGCTGGCTGAGGCCTTCCGCCGTGCGCGTCGAGGCCTTCTCGCCGCTGAAGACGGGCTTATCGGCCTTCGACACGAATTCCCACGGCGAATTCCCCTGCGGCTTCGCGCCCGAGGGAAGTTCGTCGTCGACCCAGACATATTCCTTCGGCTCGGTGGGATTCGTCTCTGCTGCGACCGGCGGCTCGACGTATTCGATCTTCGCCAGTTCTTCGCCGATCTTCTGGCGCAGTGAACCGACCTGCTGATCGAGCGCCGCCAGCTCGGCGGCCTGCTCGGGGACCGGCACCTTCATGATGGGGGGCGGGCCGCTGGCATTGCCGTCCATCGCATTCTCGGCGATGTTGTTGAAAAATGAATAGAGCTGATAAAACTCTTTCTGCGTGAACGGATCGTATTTGTGATCGTGGCAGACGGTGCAGCCCAGCGTGAGCCCCATGAAGATCGTGGAGGTCGTTTCGACGCGGTCGACGTTGTAGCGCACGAAGACTTCGTCGTCGATCGAGCCCCCTTCGCTCGTCGTGACGTTGCAGCGGTTGAAGCCGGTGGCGATTTTCTGGTCGGTCGTCGCGTTCGGCAACAGATCGCCGGCAAGCTGCTCGACGGTGAACTGGTCGAATGGCAGGTTGCGATTGAAGGCCTTGATGACCCATTCGCGGTACAGCCAGATCGAGCGCTCGTTGTCGAAGTGCAGGCCGTGCGAATCGCCGTAGCGGACGGCGTCGAGCCAGTACCGCGCCATGTGCTCGCCATACCGCGAATTCGACAGCAGCCGCTCGACGAGCCGTTCGTACGCGTCGCTTGATGTATCGCTCAAGAACGCATCGACCTCGGCGGGTGTGGGGGGCAGGCCGGTGAGATCGAACGTCACGCGGCGGATGAGTGTCGTGCGATCGGCCTCGGGTGAGGGGCTAAGGCCTTCCTGTTCGAGCCGCGCGAGGACGAAGCGGTCGATCGGGTTGCGGACGGCCAACTCGTGCTTGACGGCGGGCAGAGGCGTCCGCACAGGTGCAATAAAGGCCCAGTGGCCGCGCAGCGTGGCCCCTTCGTCGATCCAGCGTTTGATCAGCTCGACCTGCTGCAGCGAGAGGACCTTCCCCGAATCGGGGGGCGGCATCTTTTCGTTCGGATCGGTCGACGCGATGCGAGTGAAGATCTCGCTTTCGCCGCTCTTGCCGGCAACGACGGCGTGCACTCCCGAATCCAGTTTGGCCGCCAGGCCCTCCGCCGTGTCGAGCCGCAGGCCCGCCTTGCGTTCTTTCTCGTCGGGCCCGTGACACTTGTAGCACAGGTTGGAGAGGATCGGCCGGATGTCGCGGTTGTAATCAACCTTGCGCGTCCGGGCCGGCGCCTGGGCCTGCGTTATGGACGCGGGCGCGAGGCCGCACAGAACGAAACCGGCAACAAGCAACTTCGAGCGAAAGCGCTGCATGCAGAGACCTTCAGAAGAAGGCAGGTGGGTGGCTCATCAACTCAGGCGGGACCGGCCTTTTTGCCGGCATATTCATTATAGAAATCCGCCGGCAGCGAAGGCAATGCCTGCGCACTGGAGATCAGCCTTCCGCGTCGTCATCGACGTCGTCTTTGCGAGTCCGCCGCGCACGCTGATCCTGCAAAAAGGACTGCACAGGCGGGATCAGCAGGCAGACCGCCGTGCCGATGAACACGACTCCCATTGCCCCGACCACCGGTTTCGCCTGAGTCAAGCTCATAAAGATCGCAAACAGCGCGGTGACGACGAGCAGCGTCACGAGCACCGCAACTGCCCACCGCTGACCGAGCCACACAAAGAACAACAAGACGACGGTCAGACAGACTCGGATGAGGTCCGCTTCGTTTGGGCCGCCGAACGCCATCTTAGCCATGATGGCGACGAGGTCCATACAGAGAATCAGCCCGAAACAAACGAGAAGGATCACCATTCCCGCGCTGCTGTTCGATGACATGAGATATTTCGCCAGGACTGGACGGACCACGAATGACCCGAGTGGGTCGAATGACGAACGCAAGCCGGAGGCCAATCTGTCTGCAGCACATAGTACTGTCGTTTTCGTCGCGTAGTCAGTGAATCAGTGAATCTGATCAGATCGTTCGGATTCTGGCGGGCTTCGCGGTTCGCTTTCGTCGTCGGACGCGCCGTCGCTATGATGTTCGCCGACATCTCCACTTCGACCACCTTGACACGGACATCCCATGAGCTTGCAACCTGTTCTTATCGACGGCGCGTGGCGGGCTTCTGCCGGCACGAAAACGTTTCAGGCCATCAACCCGGCGACGCTCGCTCCCCTGCCCGACTCGTTCCCCGTCAGCCCGTGGAGCGAGATTGAATCGGCGATCAACGCCGCGGCCCGTGCGGCGAAGGAAGTCGCAGGCTGGCCGGGCGAGCGATTCGCCCGCTTCCTCGAACGATACGCTGATCGCATCGACCCGAAGGCCGCCGATCTCGTGGCGCTGGCGAATCAGGAGACGGCGCTGCCTGTCGAGCCGCGCCTGGCGAAAGCCGAGCTGCCGCGCACCACGAACCAGTTGCGGCAGGCGGCTGCCGCGGCCCGAGACGGATCGTGGCAGCGGCCCACGATCGACACCAAGGCCAACATCCGGTCTGCGTTCGGGCCGATCGGCCCGGTCGTCGTGTTCGGTCCCAATAATTTTCCCTTCGCATTCAACGGTATCTCGGGAGGAGATTTCGCGGCGGCGGTCGCCGCGGGAAATCCGGTGATCGCCAAGGGGCATTCATCGCATCCGGGAACGACGCGCCTGTTCGCCGTCGAAGCCCTCGCCGCGGCGCAGGAAACTGAAATGCCCGCCGGCTTCGTGCAGCTTCTGTATCGGACGGAACACGCCGACGGTGAAAAGCTCGTTTCGCACCCGCTGATCGGGGCGACCGGCTACACGGGAGCGCGGGAGACGGGCCTGGTATTGAAAGGCGCGGCGGATCGCGCGGGCAAGCCGATTTATCTGGAGCTGTCGAGCATCAATCCAGTGTTCATTCTGCCCGGCGCGCTCGCCGAGCGCGCGGCGGCCCTCGCCGACGAATTCACGTCGAGCTGCCTGATGGGGACGGGCCAATTCTGTACGAACCCGGGCCTCGTAGTGCTGGTCGCAGGACCCGAGACCGAGGCGTTTATCAAAACAGTGCAGGAGAAATTCGCCGCCGCGCCGGTCGGCACGCTGCTTTCGGAAGGGGTGCAGAAACACCTGGAGCGCGGCGTGAGCGCGATTCGCGCGGCAGGCGCTAAAGTACTGACCGGCGGTGAATCCGGCGGTGGCAAGGGGGCCTGCTACCGCAATACGCTGCTGACGGTTTCGGGAGATGACTTTCTGGCGCGTGCTCAAGCCCTGCAGACTGAAGCGTTCGGAAACTGTTCGTTGTTCGTTGTCTCGCGCGATGCGGCCCAACTGCCGCAGATCGCCGGTGTGCTGGAAGGGAACCTGACCGGCACAATCTACTCGGCGACTGACGCGCGTGACGACGCGGTTTACGACACCGTCGCGCCGGTCCTGCGGCGGCACGTTGGCAGGCTGCTCAACGACCGGATGCCCAC
>JACQFH010000638.1 GCA_016200145.1 Planctomycetia bacterium
ATGAACACGTTGGCCGAGACTGACAGCGTCTCGGCCCCGCTGCTGCGCATCAGGTGCACCATGACGCGGGCCATCAGCCGCACGCACCACTGCAGGATGCCGTAGTGATACAGCACGGTGAAGAACGCCGAAACAAACAGAATCGGGGGCAGCGCCTTGAAGACGAACGGAAACAAGAAATCTTTTCCGAAGACCTTCGCCAGATGATCGGGATGGGCCACGTTGCCGAACACGAACTCTGCCCCCCGGTCCGAAAAACCGATGAAGGCCTTGAATACGTCGCCCAGCCGCTTAATCGCGTTCTGGACCGAATACTCGCGCCCGCCGATCTCGACCTTGCCCTTCAGAACCAGCAGCGCGAGCAAGAGCTGCAAGCCGAATCCCCAGCCGATCGTGCGCCAGTTGACGGCGCGAAGGTTCGATGAGAACAGCGCGACGATCCCGAAAAAGCAGCACACCCCCGCCACCGCCTGGCCGCGCGGGCCGATCGCCGCTTGCGACGCATAAGCCGCCGCCCCGATCGCCGCGACAGCGCCGGCGATGCTGGCCCACCAGGCCAGAGGCGTCGGCGGCAGCGACTGGGCAATGTCGGCCGCCGGTGCCGGCACGGGTGCAGGATCAGATTTCCGTTCCGCGTCGCCGTTCATGCAAATCGGGTTTTCGAACTAACGGACCGAACGAAGGAAGAGACCGCGGATGGAAGCGGATAAGCCATTCATGTCGCTCCATCCGCGCGTCGCGGTTTGGAAGCAGTCGAAGTTCCTGAATGTAGAAGCTGAGCCACGGATGAAACACGGATCGAACACGGATGAAAGATCAGTCCCTCGTATTCGTGTTCAATCCGTGGCTCTTAAGTTCTTCGCGTGGTAAGGGGGCTATTCCTTCGACTTGGCCACGGCGTCGATGGCGGCGCCGGAGATGGTGATTTTGGCGGGCATGAACCCGGTGTCGACGAATTTGATCGAAGCCTCCTGGTCTCCTTTCGAGATGCTGATTAACCCGAACATCTCCTCGAGGGTTGCCAGAACTTCCTTCCAGCCGGCCTTCACGAACTGTTTGCGCAGGTCGTCGGCAGCCGCCTTGCCCTTCCCGGCGGCGACTGTGAACTCAATGCTGTCCTTCTCGCGTTTAACGTCTTTGGCCCCGGCTGGCAGAGTGATCGTCGCTTCAGCCGGTCCCTTCTTCGCGGCTTTTTCGTCCTTGCCTTTCTTCTTGCGATCGTTTTGCGCCTGCAGCTCCGCTTCGAGCTCGGCGATCTCGGCCGCCGCCTGAAACTGCACGATGACGCGGAGCTTGCCGTCGACCGTGTACGTCTCGAGCGTCATCATGTCCTTGGGACCGTTGCGGAAGATCATCGTCTCTTTGAATCCGGTCTTGAACGGCTTTTCGGTGGTCGCCTCCCAGCCGGTCGAGGCCAGCGCCTTGCGGTAGAACGCGAAGATTTCGTCTTTCTCGGCCGCTGTATCGAACATGAGCCGTGCGGTGATGTCGGCATACTGCAGGCCGATCGTGTCGACAGGCGCCGGAATCTCGGCGGACATCAGCTCGGTGCTGTAATCGATCATGGTCTTTCCACCCTGCGCCGGCGCTGCTGACACTCTGGCGGAAAGCCGGATTGCGTTCTGACGGAAGAACTTCTGATCGCCGGCCGTTCCATACGGCTCCCAGCCCTGCCCCAAGAGGAGCTTGTTCACGGCGGCCGCCGTTTTCTCGACCGGCTCGGACGTCACGTGAGCGATACTGACCGGACCGGAATACAGTTGTCTGGCGTCTTTGGGAACGGGAAGTTTTGCGACGTCGATGTTGCCGTGATTCATCATCGAGACTAAGACCATTCCCGGTTTGCCGGCCTCGAAGGCCGACACCGAGAGCCTGTACTCGCCGCGCGCGAAGGTCGCGTTGGCCGATTGCGCGGTGACCGAGCTGTTGGGCAGCTCTTTCCACTTCGCCGCGATCAGTTTCTGCTTCAGGAAGTCGAACGCCTTGTTCGCTGGTCCCGGTGCCTGGTACGACTGTGTCGCGCTTCGATGCCGGTTCTTGACTTCGGCCCCCGGCACGAGCGGAAACGTCGCCAGGTCGATCACCTTCGCGGCCTCCGCCACGGTGGCCGGTTTTGAGGCGAGGGCATCGGCCCCTCGTGCGCTGGCGGCTGCGCCGGCGAACGCCAGCAGAATCCCGCACAACCAGCAATTCAAACGCGCCCGACGATCCAGAACCGTGCGCGAGACGACGTCGTGTCGCATGGGGAGGACGCTCCTTCGCAGGGAAATTCGCTTCGAATCCGTGATTCGCCGGCGATTCGGCGGCCTGCCCGACCCGGCGTTCGTCCGCGGAGTCTAGCAGATTGGCATCACTCTGCCTGCGCGATTCTGTGATGAGTCGTGTCAGCAGCGTTGATTTACGATCGCACGGAATCCGGATATGGGGCCGGTGGCAATAGACCGTGCAATCGGTGGCCGAGCGCGAAGCGGCAGGATGCCGCTTCTACTTTCCGAACGCGTACAGGTGACCGGCGGTGCGGATGTAGAGTTTGCCGTCGACGATCGCCGGGGTGCCCATCAGTGATTCGCCCAGGTCATTTCGCGCGACGACGCGCAGCTCGTCAGCCGCCTCGATGACCGCGACGATTCCGTTAATCGAGCAGGTGTAGATCTTGCCGTCCCCGGCGACAGGCGACGCGTAATATGAGCCGTCGGCCTCGAGGCGCTTCTGGAAGTGCTGCTTGCCCGTGGCCGCGTTGAAACACGACAGGATGCCGCCGTTTTTCACGATGTACAGCCGGCCTTTGTAATACAGTGGCGACGGGCTTTCAGGCAGCCCCTTTTCCGCCTTCCAGGCGATCCCCTTGCTTGTGATTTTTCCGTCGTCTCCCGGCCGGAATGCCATCAAGGCGTTGTTGACCATTCCGGTAAACAGGTCGACCCTCGTCCATTCTGCCGCATCGATCATCTTGTCTTTGTTCGTGTCGAGCATGCCCCACATCTGCTTGAACGTCATGTCGCCGGTTCCGCCGGCATCTCCGCGGCTGACGAGCGCCAGTTTTTCGGGGACCTCGTCCTGCCCGAGTTTCTTGTCGCCGTTCTTGTCGTACTTCTCCAGAAGCTCGTTGAAATTCAACTGGATCCGGTCTTCGGACCGGCCGATGGGATGAAACGAGATTGCGAACACCATCCCCTCACCCAGTACCGGGGTGGGAATCGGCTGCATCGCGAACCCGGATACCTGCCAGCGCAGACTGCCGTCCCTGATGTCGACCGCTGACATCCCCCCGCCCATTCCCGCCATCCCCTGCACGATCACTTCGGTTACGTCGCCAGCAACACGGACGACGGGCAGCGAATAGTCCGGCGCGAAGGGAAGCTTGGAGTTTTTCCAGACCTGCTCGCCGGTTTTCGGATCGAGCGCCAGCAGGTAGGCGCCTTGGATGCCAAGCAACAGCCGGTCTGTCATCAATACGGGAGAGGTCGCCGTCCCGAACCTTGTCGAGGGAGTTGGCAGGGGAAGCTTCCAAAGTTCCGTGCCCGCGTGGTCGTAGCAGAGCAGGCCATACGAGCCGAAGTACACGTAGACGCGCTCGGCATCGGCGGCGGCCGTCGATGCTGCCGGGTTTCCCAGCTCGTGGCTGCGTTCAATCTTTTCCGCCGGGGCCCTCTGGCGCCAGACGATCTTGCCTGTCTTCCTGTCGAGGCACAGCGTTTCCAGCTTGCCGGCCGCCGCGTCGTAGCCGGTGAGAAAAATGCGGTCTCCCCAGATGCACGGCGACGAATGGCCGGCCGGCAATGGCGTTTTCCACAGGCAGTTTTTCTCGGCCCCAAATTCGACCGGCAGGGGAGCGTCGTCAGCGGCGATGCCTGCCGCATTCTCGCCCCGGAACTGCGGCCACGCGTGCGGCTCGGCGAAAGCCGAAACGCTCAAGGCGAGCGAGCACGCGAAAACCACTGCCAGCATTGACGTCGCGTTGAATGTGCGCATGGGCCTGCCCTTTTTCGATTTTCTCAGGCGAACGTAGGGTGGGTCGAGCCGTGCGAGGCCCACCACGTCGCCGATGCAGGTGGGCCTCACTCCGTTCGACCCACCCTACGTCTTTGCGTCTTTGGAGTTTTCACGAATTCCGCCACGTCACGGACTCGGCGCATAATCGCTGCGGTCCCAGCCGGTGGCTTTGACTTCCCGCTCGGCCAACGAGCGAATATCGACTTTGGCCTTCAGCAGGTACATCAGGGCGCGCCAGGCGAAGTGGCCGCGGGCCATCGCAGGGGTGTTCGGCCTGCCGCGACTGTACCGTTTGCGGAGCATCTCAGTAAAGAGGTCGATGCCGTGGCGGAATTCCGCTTCGTCGTCGAAGCCATACACGCCGCCGCGGTAGCGCGCCATCCAGCACCACGCGCCGAATTCGTCGATGAGCCGCAGCCGGTCAGTTTCGTCGTCGCGGATTTCGTTCCATTCCTTGAGGACGGCGATCCGGTCTTCGCGGCGGCCCGTCGTCAGCGGTCGGTCGACCTTGCGAAACAGCTCCCACTCCTCTCCTTCGAGCGAGATAATGAATCCAAAGTCCAGAAGTCCCAGGCGTCCGTCTTCGAGAACCAGGTAATTGCCCGGGTGCATGTCGATATAATGCATCCGGCCGGCGTACATCATGCGGTACCACGACGTCAGCAGTTTGAGGGCCACCTCGTTCCGCTCGGCCTGCGACGGATTGCGGGCCACGTATTCCCGCAGGTGAGTCCCCTCCAGCCGCTCCATCGTCAGGATCCGCGACGTTGAGTACTGCGGGAACACCCGCGGCACGACGATTCCGTCTTCGTCACGGAACAGCGCGCGGGCCTTGCGCTGGTTGTCGGCTTCCAGGACATAATCGGCCTCTTGTGCCAGGCGCCGCTGCAGGTCTTCGAGCTGGTCCTTTGTGTTCTCCCAATCGCGACTGAGGCGAGCCGGCATCATGAACAGGAACAGATTGCGGAAATCCGATTCGATGGCCCGTGCGATGCCGGGGTACTGGATCTTCACCGCCACTTCTTCCCCCGTCTTGAGCCGGGCCCGGTGGACCTGCCCCAGCGACGCGGCAGCGAAAGCCTGCTTTTCGAACGACTCGAACAGATTCTCGGGATCGTCTCCCAGCTCGTTGTGCACCATCTCGCGCAGCAGCGACCAGTGCATCGGCGGCGCGTCGAAGTGCAGCCGGTCGAGAGTTTCGATGAACTCCCGCGGCGCGATATCGGGAAAATTCGCCAAGGTCTGGCCGATTTTCATCACGGCGCCGCGCAGGTAACTCATCGAGTCGAGGACGCGCACCGCCGTTTTCCAGTGCGCTTCGGCCAGCAGGCGCTTGTTCTCGTCGGCGCTCTTGAACCACCCGCGCAGCCAGTGGAACAGGTACGCCGCGCCGATCTTCGCCTGCAGCGTCCCCAGGGCCGACAGGCGCTGGAAGCGGCCGATCGGGATCGGCCGTTGTGACGACCGCGAGAGCAAATCAGGCAGGCCCGCATGAACCGCGGCCGGCGCAGCAGCGTCGGTCTCGGGGAGGGCAGCGATCAGTTCGGCGAGTTGGGGCGCCATTGCAGAAACCTTTCGTCAGCGAGGGGTGCCGGCGGCGCTATTCAGCCAGCCGGCGAACATATTGATCGACTGGTCCAGCAGGGCCAGCGTGTCTTCCTGCTTGGAGGATTTGTCCGACGCCCAAAATGCCAGCACGCCCGTGTACAGCGCCCAGTAGGCTTCGAGCGCCATCGGCGGGATTTCGGCGAGGTCGTGCCGGCGGGCGATTTCTGCCACGAGCTCCAGATGGTCGACCCGCAACGCTTCATGGTTGCCGGCCCGGTCCGCGCATGCCAGCGGCGACAGCGCCGTTTCCAGCACCGGCGCGATGAATTTGCGCAGCGGTTTAATCTGCCGCAATTCTGCGGAGATCAGGGCGAACAGGTCTTCTTCCAGCGATCCGCCGGCGTCTCGGTCGGTAAACTCAGCCCGCGCCCGCGCGAGACCCTCGGCCGCCAGCGTCACGACGACGGCTTCTTTGCTGTCGAAGTAATTGAACAGCGTTCCGGCAGCGATCCCGGCCGCCCGGGCGATGTCGCGGGTGGTGGTGGCGTCGAACCCACGGGTGCGGAACAGCTCACGGGCCGAATCAACGATCCGCCCCCGCGTCGCCTGCTTTTCCGCCGCCGTGATCCGCATCGCCTGGCTCCTGCTTTATTGTGAGCACGTTCATATTATAGGCCGGCCCCGTAATCGTGTCCAGAGATAAAATGAGCATGCTCACAATATATTGCGACAACGTCTTAATAAGGCGGAAACAAGCGCCGGAAACCGTGGGCGAGGACGATTCCCAGAAACACCAGGTTTCTGGGAATGACACCATAAACTGGCAATCGCAAAGGTGGGGCTGCCTTTTCTGTGCGACTCTCGGCACTCAACTGCCCGGCCAGTCGCTCCATCCACGCGGTTGTGCGCGGCCATTCCCACAGACCGTCGAGCCAATCGGCAGGAATCCCGGATTTGCCGACCGCGGCCCCGACAATTCCGCCCACAATGGCAGCCGTTGTATCCGTGTCGCCGCCGCAGCGCACGACTTCAGAAACGGCTGTTCGGTAATCGTGCTGGTTGGACAGCCAGGCATGGAGTGCTACAGGGACCGTGTGGTACACGTACCCCGAGACTCCCCGCTCGAGTCCAAGAGACGCGGCAAATGCTGGCGTGGTCTCATCTCGGTCGGCCGATTCAACCGCCTTGCCGGCGAGAGTCACAAATTCCCCAGCTCCGGATTCGACGACCTGACTGAGCTCAACCAGGAATTCGGACCCGGATACGACCGCGCCGCGCGACGCCAGGTGTGCCGCAAGCGCAACGGCCATCGCACCATACTCGGCCTTCGGATCACGATGGGTGATTCTCGTCGACTCCCGCACAAAGCGCTGCAAACATTGCACATCGTCGACAGCGGCGCCCAGGACGGCGCTTCGCATCGCGGGACCATTGCCTGCGGAGAATACGCCGCTGTGACGTGGCAAAAACCCGGTCCAAAGCTTCAGGGCGGCCTTCAACGTGGCGAATCCCACCCCCGCCGGAACGCCAAGAATCCACCACCGCAGTCCTTGCGAAAAATTTTCGGCAAACCGGTCCGGATCACCGCGGCAAGCGATCAGTGCCTGGAGCACCATGCACGAGTGCTCGGTATCGTCCGAGACCATGCCGCGCCCCAGGACCAAACGATGACGGTCGGGTTCACCCAGCAACTGTGCCGATCGCCGACGAGACAGTCCTTCGTAGGGAAGCCCAATCGCGTCGCCCACTGCGGTACCAAGCAGCGAACCGACGATCGCAGATTCCGTCAAGTTTGCGCTCCCATGCGAGGCTGAAGGTAAAATGAATTGTCACGCGGTCACGGACAGAACGCAATGTGATACGACGCGCACACAGGACTTGTTAGAATGCAGCGAGTCGACCGGTTACTGCGATTCATCATCGCCGGTGGAACAGTTGGACTCCGGTTTGTGAATGATCGCCGGAATGCATTCTCATGAGCACTTCCATTTCACTGGCAGGTAAAGTTGCCCTTGTCACGGGGGGCGGGCGGGGGATTGGTAAGGCCATCGCCCGGCGCCTCGCGGAAGCCGGGGCGAATGTCGTCATCGCCAGCCGCAAGCTCGAAAACCTTCAGGCCACGGCCACGGAATTCGCCTCGCTGCCGGGGCGTGTCGTGCCCATTGCCTGCCATGTGGGCCGTGTCGATCAGCTCGAGAACCTCGTCCATCAGACCGAGTTGCAGCTCGGCCCGGTCGACATTCTCGTCAACAACAGCGCCACGAACCTCGGCCAGGGCCCGGCGCTGGCGGTCACCGACGAAATGCTCGACAAAATGGTCGAAATCAACGTGAAAAGCGCGCTGCGCCTCGTACGGCTGACGGTGCCGAAAATGATCGAACGCAAAACCGGCGGATCGATCATCAATATCAGTTCGGTGGCGGGACTTGAGCCGCAGCCGGGCGGGCTGCTGTACAGTTTCACCAAGGCGGGACTACTGATGCTCACCCGAAGCTGGGCGCACGAGTTCGGCCCGCACGGAGTGCGCGTGAATGCCATCGCCCCGGGATTAATCCAGACCGAATTCAGCCAGTATTTCTGGAAGGATCCCCAATACGTGGGTCACCTCGAACGGACGCAGCCCATCCGGCGCATCGGCCAGCCCGACGAAATCAGTTTCGCCGCGCTGTATTTGGCCTCCGACGAAGCATCGTTCGTCACCGGGCAGGTCCTGGTTGTGGATGGTGGCATGACAGCATGAGCCTCGTGTTCGATCCATCCCCCCGAACCAAGGATTATCTTGCTCGCCTCGCGGCGTTCATGGATGAAGACGTCTATCCCCACGAGCCGACGTACCACGCACAGGGTCAGTCAGGCGACCGCTGGCAGCCCCGGCCGATCGTTGAAAAGTTGAAGGCCCGCGCCAAAGCCGCCGGCCTGTGGAACCTGTTTCTGCCCGACAGTGACCAGGGAGCGGGTCTCAGCAACCTCGAATACGCCCCGCTGTGCGAGATGATGGGGCGTGTCCCCTGGGCCGCTGAAGTTTTCAACTGCTCCGCCCCCGACACGGGGAATATGGAAGTCATCGTGCGCTACGGCACGCCCGAGCAGAAGGAGCACTGGCTCGAACCGCTTCTCGATGGGACGATCCGTTCGTGCTTTGCGATGACAGAACCCGACGTGGCTTCGTCCGACGCGACCAACATCCAGGCCCGCATCGAGCGGCAGGGGGAGGAATACGTCCTCAACGGTCGCAAGTGGTGGACCTCGGGGGCCGGCGACCCGCGCTGCAAGCTCTGCATCTTCATGGGCAAGACCGACCCGTCCGCCCACAAGCACCGCCAGCAATCCATGATTCTCGTCCCGATGGATGCCCCCGGCATCAGCGTCCGGCGACTGCTCTCGGTCTTCGGTTACGACGACGCACCGCATGGCCATGCCGAGGTCACTTTCGACAACGTGCGAGTACCGGCCGGCAATCTGCTGCTCGGGGAAGGGCGCGGCTTCGAAATCGCCCAGGGGCGCCTGGGGCCGGGCCGGATTCATCATTGCATGCGATTGATCGGCTTGGCCGAGCGGGCCCTCGAAGCCCTATGCCGGCGCGTCTCGGAACGGATCGCGTTCGGCAAGCCGCTGTCGGAGCAGGGGACGATTCGCTTCGACATTGCCGAGTCGCGGATCGACATCGAACAGGCGCGGTTGCTAACGCTGAAAGCCGCGTACCTGATGGATACCGTGGGCAACCGGGCCGCGCGCTCGGAGATCGCCATGATCAAGGTGGTAGCGCCGAATGCAGCTCTGCGGGTCATCGATCGGGCGATCCAGGCGCACGGTGCGCTGGGAGTGAGCGGCGACACGTTTCTTGCCGAGGCGTGGGCCGCCGCGCGGACGCTGCGCCTGGCCGACGGCCCGGATGAGGTCCATCGTGAGACGATCGCCCGGCTGGAGCTCGGAGACCGTCGATGAGCTCGCTCACGCTGGTCCGCCACGGCCAGGCCGACTTTTTCGCCGCCGACTACGACCAACTGACGCCGCTCGGCGAAAAGCAGGCGCGCCTGCTGGGGGAATACTGGGCCGCACACGGAATGGGCTTCGACGAGGTTTACACCGGTCCCCGCGTGCGTCAGCGGCGGTCGGCCGAAATTGCCGGGGCCGCTGTCCGCGCCGCCGGGCTGGCCTGGCCCGAGCCGGTCGAGTATGCGGACCTCGACGAATTCGATCTGCACGGCATTTTCCGACAGATTGCACCGGAACATTCTCGCGACAACGCGGAGTTCGCCGCGCTGCTCGAGGGCTACCGGCAGTGCGCGGGAGAACACGAAAAGCTGCGCAATTTCCAGCGGATGTTCGAACCGCTGCTCCTCCACTGGCAGTCGCTTCCCGCCGGCGGCACGGGATTCGAAAGCTGGCCGGAATTTCATGAGCGAGTTGAGCGTATGATCCGCCGTATCGTGGAGGCCCCCGGCACGGGCCGGCGCGTGGTCGTGTTCACCTCCGGCGGTTTCATCGGCAATGTCAGTCGCTGGGCGCTCGGGGCGCCCGAGCGATCGGCCCTCGAGCTGGCCTGGCGACTGCGCAATGCATCGCTCACGGAATTTGTTTTCACGCGTAACCGTTTCACTCTCGATTACTTTAACGCTGTTCCGCACCTGGCAGACTCGTCACTGTGGACGTATCGGTAACGAACACGACGGATCGGCCGTCGCATCGTTTAACCGCGACCCGAAGGGAAGCGGTTAAACGATATTCCGAGCCACGGGCTTTGGAGCATTTCCATGACCGCCGATTTTAATACGACCTCTCCGATCCGCAGCGGCGAAGAGCTTCCGGTTGAACGGATTGCTGCCTGGCTGAAGGATCACTTTCCCGACGCCGCAGGTCCCCTGACGATCGAGCAGTTTCCGGCCGGGCATTCCAACCTGACGTACCTCTTGTCGTGCGGAGCACCATCGACCGGCGGATCGCTGGAACTTGTGTTGCGGCGGCCCCCGTTCGGCAATCAGGTGAAGTCGGCCCACGACATGGGGCGTGAATTTCGCGTGCTCTCGCGGCTGTGTCAGGTCTTTGCGGCCGCCCCGAAGCCCTATGTCTATTGCGACGACGAAAATGTTATTGGCGCGCCCTTCTACCTGATGGAACGACGGCGCGGGTTGATCCTGCGGAAGAGCACGCCATCAGAGATTGCCATCGATCGCGACATGGCCCGGCGCCTCTCAACCGCGCTCATCGACCAACTGGCCCTGCTCCATTCGGTTGATTGCCAGACCGCGGGCCTGGCAGACCTCGGTAAGCCGGAGGGATATGTCGAACGCCAGGTCAGCGGCTGGGCCGGACGGTTTGAGAAAGCCAAAACGGGAGAGGCGCCGGTGATGGACCAAATCGGCCGCTGGTTAGGCGAACACCTTCCGCCGGTCTCCAGCGCCGCCGTCATTCACAACGACTACAAATACGACAACGTCGTCCTCGCGGCCGATGATCCGACTCGAATTGTCGCCGTGCTCGATTGGGAAATGGCCACGCTGGGCGACCCGCTCATGGATCTGGGCACGACGCTCGGCTACTGGATCGAAGCCGGCGATCCGGAAGCACTGAGACAGACGGCCTTCGGTCCCACCGCCGTTCCCGGCAGCCTGACCCGTCGCGAGCTGGTCGCGCGGTACGAAGAGCGCACCGGCCGCCCGGTGCCTAACGCGCTGTTCTACTATTGCTTCGGTCTGTTCAAGATCGCCGTGATCGTGCAGCAGATCTACGCCCGCTACGTGCGCGGCCACACGAGAGACCCCCGCTTCGCCCGACTCGGCGACCTGGTCGACGTTCTGGCCTGGCAGGCAGACAGTGCCATCCGATCAGGAACGGTTTGACTCACTGTCTATCGATGAGCATGACTCATGGGTGGCCGGGCCTGGACCGAAGGGAAGGCCCGGTGGTGAAGAGCGGTGGTTGCATGACAGGCTGGAAGCCTGTCCCACGTTACGAGAACAGCTCGCGGATCGGCTGGCGGTCGTCGAGCAGGTATTGCGGGCGGCCGCTGAAATCGGGGATCGTTTCCTCGACGTCAATGCCCAGCACGCGGTAGATCGTGGCCACGATGTTTTCGAAGCTGATCTTGCCGTCGGTCGATCGCTCGGCCCGCGCGTCGGTGCCGCCGATCACCTGGCCCATCGTGAGGCCGCCCCCGTAGAACAGGGCGCAGCCGG
>JACQFH010000624.1 GCA_016200145.1 Planctomycetia bacterium
CAGGTCGTGCAGGTCCCACTTGAGCGAACCCCTCTCGCCGTTGATTTCGAACGTGTACAGCGCCTTGTGCCCGCGGGCGTAGCGGGTCGATTCGAACGTGGCCAGCGACCCGTTGTCGAACCGGGCCAGGAAGGCGCAGGCGTCGTCGATGCCGACTTTCTCCACCTTGCCCGTCAGGCTGTGCTTGCGCTCTTTGATGAACGTTTCGGTCATCGCCGACACGCTCTGGATGCCGCCATTGATCCAGATCGCCGTATCGATGCAATGGGCGAGCAGGTCTCCGGTGACTCCGCTGCCGGCGGCCTTGGCGTCGAGTCGCCACAGCGCTGTGCCCCCCTGTGGCAGGTCGGCTGAGATCGTCCAGTCCTGCAGGAACACAGCGCGATAGTGAAAGATCTTGCCGAGTTGTCCTTCGTCGACGAGCTGCTTGGCGAACGTGACGGCGGGCACGCGGCGGTAGTTATACCAGACCATGTTCGGAACTTTGGCCTTCTCGACGGCGGCGATCATTTTCTGCCCCTCCGGCGTGTTCATCGACAGGGGCTTTTCGCAGAGCACCATCTTGCCGGCTTTCGCTGCAGCGACGGCGATATCATGATGCAGGTTGTTCGGGACGCAGATGTCAACGGCGTCGATGTCTTTGCGGGCGACAAGCCTCTTCCAGTCGGTTTCGACCGACTCGTATCCCCATTTCGACGCGAACGCCTGCGCCTGATCGAGGCTCCGCGCGCAGACCGCCTTTAGGACCGGGCGATAAGCCAGGTCGAAGAAGTGATTGACTTTGCAATACGCGTTGGAATGCGCCCGGCCCATAAAGCCGTAGCCAATCAGGCCGATGTTGAGCGGTTTCGTCACAATGATCCTTTCAGGGAATTCGTCATTCGGATTTCATCATTCATTAGACAATTGTCATTGGACATTCGTCATTCCCTCCATCCGTGCGCATTGCGGACGTCGATCATTGCCCGCAGGATGTCGTTCCAAGTGCCGGGCTTCATCATGACGTCGTTGGGGAACATGCAGCCGTCCCAGCAGACGTGGCGGAACTTTTTGGTCGGGTTTCCATAGGAATCGCGCAACCAGTAGCCAGCATGATGGGCGATCTTGAGCTTGCCGTTCGGGTCGTTCGGCAGGCAATGGCGGCCGGTCTTGTCGTGCGAGCCCGAGCCCTTCACGGTGGCGTCGTTCTGTGCCACGTGAAAATCGATCGTCCAGGGACGCAGCGCAGCCGTAAGCGTCGCCAGCGCGCTGTCGAGCTTTGTCGGATCGCTCCAATTCCAGTTTTCCGGCAGGATGCGGTCTTCGGCCGCGTTGTAGCCCATCGTGTACAGGAGCGTGTGGGCCATGTCGGCCTGAAAACCCAGCGTCCCCGGCCGGTCGGTAAGCTCCAGGAGCTGCACCATCCGCTTCCAACTGTGCATACCGCCCCAGCAGATTTCCCCTTCGGCCGCCAGCCGCTCGCCATAGTCGGCGGCGACGTCGCATGCCCGCCGGAACGTGGCGGCGATTTTCTGCTGGTTGGCCTCGGTGTCTTTGAGCCAGTCGCCTGGCCCGCAGGACGAGTCGATGCGTACGATGCCGTACTTGCGAATCCCCAGCTCGCGCAGCTTTTTCGCGATCCGGCAGCCCTTACGGACCTGCTCGACGAATTGGTTCCGCTCGGCTTCGGATCCCATGGCTGAGCCGCCGCCGGTCGGCGGCCAGACCGGGGCGACGACAGAACCGATCACGAGACCCTTGGCGGCGACTTTGTCAGCCAGCCGTTTCAAGTCGTCGTCCGACGAATCGATGCTGACGTGCGGATCGTACAGAAACAGGTCGACTCCGTCGAATTTCGTGCCATCGACCTCGGCAGCCGCGGTGAGGTTGAGCATCGTATCGAGATCGATGCATGGTTCGGCCCCAGGCGACCCCTTGCCTACGACGCCGGGCCACGCGGCGTTGTGGAGTTTGGGGAAGTTGTTTTTGGCATTCGCGCTCATGATGAGTTGCCCTGATGCGTGATCGAAGAAACGAAATGAATGAATTGCGATTGACTGACAGTGTTCGTTTGCACTTATGACTCTCAACCCAAGCCGACCGCACAGCGGCCGGCTTGGGTTGAAACATTAATTTGCAGTGAAAGTCATCTCTTCTTTCGATAATCGCCCACATTCGGCGCGTCGGGGCAGGCGTCGGGGCCGAAGTACCTGAGGCCGACGAGGGGCTCTGAGCCAGAATTGCTGAAGGTGACACCTTCGCCGGCGCGCTGTGCTGTGACGAACACCTCGTCTTCAGTCATGGCGCCGAAGCGGATCATCGCCGGCGTCTGCAGGCGGACCTTGCCGACGTAACCC
Source organism: Planctomycetia bacterium (assembly GCA_016200145.1). GTDB lineage: Bacteria > Planctomycetota > Planctomycetia > Planctomycetales > Planctomycetaceae > JACQFH01. The sequence continues at coordinate 2,337 of JACQFH010000624.1, forward strand.
TCGCCCTGAACAGTGATCCAGCCGTACGCGCCGCCATCTTTGATCGTGCACTTGGCGCCCGGCTGCAGCGTCAGTTCTTTTGCCGTGAAAAGCTGCTTGCCGCCAACCTTGCCGTACACGATCCAGCGGTCGACCCAGCCATCCTTTTCGGTGTTGGCAACCGGGATCGGTTCGAGGTAGTGATTATCTTTGAAACTGGGGTCGACGTTGCCTTCCCAGTCGAGCGCGTCGACGAGGTACTTGTTGTCGCTGTGCTTCTCTTTCGGGAAATCCTTGACCAGCAGCGAGCGGGGAACGGCGCGGCCTTCGACGAGCGACTGGTACATGCCGAACACGTCGCTGCCCCATTGCGGCTCGTAGGTCACGAGGCTCCCCGGTGCGTGCAACACGCACGGCGGTACAAGCCAGCCCGTTCCGGGTTGCAGGCGGTACGCCTTCGAGTAGTTGAGGATGCCGTTGTCCCCTTCGTTCCAGCGATCGAGGCAGCGGACGATTTCCTGTTTCGTCGTCCCTGGTTCGAGTCCAAAAAACGTGTATGGGAAATTGTTGCCTATGGCGTTTAATTGGGGCGGGAAATAATACGATTCGGGCTTGCCTTCCTGACCGGTGAGCTTGGCCTGCTTGTCGTTCTGGTGCATGTGATGCGGGATGGGTCCCATGTTGTCGAAAAACTTCGAATACACGGGCCAGCGGCTGTATTTCTTCCAGATCGACTTCCCGACGATTTCGGCCCCCAACTCGGAAACCGCGTCGCGTAGAGTGAAGCGGTGCTTGCCGAACACGACGTAGCTTAGGCCTTCGTCGGGCGGGGCTCCTTCATTGGTGGCGACCGTCGTCGAAGCGAACCAACGCTCGTCGATGCCACCGCGGTGCGTGCCGAGGGCATAGTAGTCCGCGGGGTGCAGTTTGATGCGTTTCCCCGGCTGCAGGAAAGAGCGCGGCACCCAGGTCGGGGCCAGGCGCAGGATGCCGTCATTGTCGGTGAGTGCGTCCGCCGCGAGCTTTGCCACGTTGGCCATGTCTGTGGAGTCTCCTCATAGGGCAAGGCGATCCACAAGGAATGCCCGCCGGCGCTGGGGGATTTCGTGAAATTCGGAGTTTTCGAGACGAGACTCCGTTCTAACGCCGTGGCACGGCTGCGCCAAGCTTCCCCCGTCGGTGATTCGACTCCAGGTTGCGAAAAACCGACTGGTCGTGAACCCATCAGCACGTGATTTCGGAATTGGAATTTCGGATTTCGAAAGTTCAGGCGGGAGGGCCGAACCTTGCGAAGGGGTGGCTTGTCCGGGAACATGGGCACTGTTGTGCGTGTTCGTCGGGGCCGGCAGCATTTTGCAGGGATTCCAATGGTCAAGGTTGCGATTCTGGGGGCCACGGGATACACGGCCCTCGAGCTGATAAAAATTTTGCTCCGCAATCCGCAGGTGCAGATCACGGCGGCCACGACGCGGCAAGAGGGAGCGCCGCCGATCCATACGATCCACCAGAGTCTCGCGGGCCGGCTCGATCTGGCGTGCGAAGATCTGTCGCCAACGCAGATCGCCAGTCGCGCCGAATTCGTGTTCTGTTGCCTGCCGCATGTGGCCAGCATGGAGGCCGTTCCCGCACTGCTGGCAGGAGGCTGCCGCGTCGTCGATCTGAGCGCCGATTATCGACTGAAGAACGCCGCGGTTTACGAGAAATGGTACGGCCACGCGCACACCGATGCCGGCCGCCTGCCCACGACTGTTTATGGGCTCCCCGAACTGTGGGCGGAGCGAATCCCCCCGCAAAAGCTGATCGCCAATCCGGGCTGCTATACGAGCGCATCGATTCTCGGGCTGGCTCCGTTCTTGAAACAGGCGTGGATCGAGCCGACGGGAATCATCATCGACGCCAAGAGCGGTGTGAGCGGGGCAGGGCGGGCGCCCAAGCTGAACACCCTGTTTTCGGAATGCAATGAATCGGTCGCAGCGTATTCGGCCGGGAACAGGCACCGCCACCTGCCGGAAATCGAGCAGGTGCTGTCCGATGCCTGCGGACATTCAGTCGAAGCGATTTTCACGCCGCACCTGATCCCGATGGACCGGGGGATCATCGCCACGATTTATGGTCGCCTGAAGAAAACGGCGACCGATGCGCAACTGATCGCCGCGGCCCGCGAATTCTACGCGGGCAAACCGTTCATCCGCGTCGTCGATCACCTCCCCGCGACGAAAGACTCGGCCTACACGAACTTCTGCGACATCACCGTGCGTCAGGCGCGCGGCCAGGCGATCATTATTTCGTGCCTCGACAATCTGATCAAAGGCGCCGCGGGCGTTGCCGTGCAGAATTTCAACCTGATGTGCGGATTTCCGGAGACGACGGGATTGTTAATTTAGGTCTGCGCAATATGGCTGCCAAAAAGCAAAAGTCGATTCGCGAGCAACTGCGAGCACACCGCGATAATTGTGAAGCCATTACGCTCTGGCGCGAACCACTCGTGCCATATTCTGCTGGCGCGTTCGTCGTGGAAGTCGGGAGTGACCTGGCGCTTGTCCAGGATATTTCCGATTTTTCGAGCGACGGTTATCAAATCTTGCGCATTGACGATATTTCTCGGATCGATCGTGGCGGGGCCGAGAAATTCTTGGAGAGAATTCTGCAGAGCGAGGGGATCGTGACGAAAGCTTGCGCTCCTTTCGACATTGAACTGTCGAATTGGAGGACGGCCATTGGTGCGATCAAATCAAATTCTCAAAACATGATCGTGGAAGATGAAAAGCCTGATGATGAGCTGTTCCTTGTCGGGCGCGTGACGCGACTGTCAGCGAAATCGCTGGCAATCCGACATTTTGACGCTGTTGGTTATTGGGAACTCAGTGATCGTGTCGTGCCTTATTCTCGAATTACGGCCGTGACATTCGATGATCGCTACACGACGATGTACAGCAAACATGTACGTACTCGAGTGACACCAACTGCGCCGTGATCTCGCTGGAGTGGATCGAAGTTCGGTGCATTCAGTCTGATTTCCGGATGGAACAGCAAAGAAATTCGGTTTTGAAACGAATACCCATCAGTGAGAGTTACCGGCTACCGACGTCGTGCCGGTAATCCCGTGAGAATTTGCGGCCACGAATCGAGGACCAAAAATGGAAATCCTGGCGGCAACCACGGCGGAGGGCGCGACTTATGCAGTGGGAGTCGGCACGCTGGCCCTGATTAATGCGGGGTTGGCGCAGTCCAAAAATCACAGTGGGCTGCTCTGGTTCCTGCTCTCATTGATTCTCGGCCCCTTCGCCACGTTCTGCATCGTCGTGTTCTGCAGCAAACAGCCGGACAGGCTGTGAGATGTGCGCGGCGCAGATTGCGTATTCCCGCCGGTGAAATGTGCGGCAGTCAGGCCGCGTGTTTCGCGGTGCGATATGGGTGGTCGCCCGTGAAGTAATCGACCAGACGCCCTTCGTGCTCGAGCAGGATCGACCGGCACGGTATTCCGCAGCGTTCAATTTCGGCGACGATGTCGCCGGCACGCCATTGCGTGGCGACCAGAATGACATCGGCAGGGCTTGTGACGAGGACGTCGCGATACTCGATTTTCTGCCCGGTGCCCGGGACATGCGTGCCGGCTTTGTCAGTGTCGGAGTCGACGACGAGAGGAAAGCGCTCTGCATCGAGGCCGAACTGATTGATAAACGCCGCAGCCTTTCCCGTGCCGCCCCAAATCGCGACCCGGGAGCCAGATTGGGACAGCGCATCGATCGCTTCGCAGATCGTCCGGCGGTGGTTGCTTGCGCGGTCGCGAAACGCCACGGCTTCGGCGGCGAACTGCACCTGGTCGTCGCGGCGGCGAAAATGTGCGAGTCCGAACACGACTTCGTCGTTGTAACTGCGGGCCACCAGCTCGACCTCGCTGGCGCAGCGTGCCAGAAGCCGCTCCAGCGACGTGGTCGTGAAATTTGAATTGTGCTCGTAGAAAAAGTCGACCGTGCGCCCGATGCGGATCACGTTGTCGATGCAGGGGACTTCGATCAGCAGCCGAGTGGCGATATTCTCCCAACTGGCGGCGAATGAAATCGCCTGCACGAAGCCCAGCGGATTCATCAGGTGCTCGAGGACATGCCGGCTGATGATTAAGTCGGGCCGCAATTCGGCCAGGTGCCGCGCCGGTTCAAAATATTCGCGCCGCCCTGCGATCAGGCCGTTCCCCGTGTTGATGGCGTTGCTGGGGTCGAAGCCGATGTAGCGGCCCGCCGGGCGCGCCTCGGCGAGCGCCCGCAGCAGGTGTCCTTCGCCGCAACCAACTTCGACGACCACTGGATGATCGCCCGTGTGGCGCAGAATCAGATCGCGAATGGATTTGAGGTGATCGCCCCAGCCCGCCCCTCGGTTGAACATCAGGTTGGGCTTCTCGGAATACGGGACTTCGCCGTAATTGAACTGCGAATTGTAGACATGCCCACAATCGACGCACCGTACAAACCGCAGAGGCAGCCGTATCATGGCGCAGGCTTCCAGCGCAGTCTTCGGCCAGGCGACCGTTGCCAGGGGCTGAGTGCCGCCGTCGTAAAACTGCACGGCAACATGGTGGCCGCACGCCGGGCAGGTCGCCGTGCACAGCAGCTCGTGAAGGGCAGGGGAGGGGGGAGGTATTTCGGATTTCGGATTTCGGATTTCGGATTGATCAGCGGTGGGCGCTAAAGGCATTTGTGAATGCGGTACCGCGATGCTGCCGGCGTGCCGATCACGTTCGGCTTCGTGGAGTTGACCGGCCTGATGCAGCGCCAGGCCCCGCTGAAGGTCGCTCGCGTCGTGCGCCATCTTGTCGTCCCTGACAGGCGGCAATGGTGATTGGCCCGAAGAATACGGGCCGGAATCTACCAGAAAACGGCGTTTTGCTCCAGTCGAAGCTACTTGTCCGCGGGTGACTTGCCCTTTTGTTCGCGGATCAGCTTGATCAGAACCTCGTCTAGCTCGCGCAGGCCTTCATCCGGGTTGATCTTGTAAAAGCCCGCGTGGAAATGAGCGATGTTTCCGTCCGGCCCGATCACGACCCACAACGGCAATTTGGCGCCGTAACGCGTGGGGTCGCCGAACTTCGCGAGCAGCTTTCCATCGTCGGTGGCGATCGGGTAATCGAGGTTCATGAAGCTCTTCAGCTTGTGAACCGACTTGAGGGCCGTTGCGGACGATCGCTGATCGGCGAACCGCGCGTCGACGGCCACGCCGAACACCTTCACCCCCAGCTTGCGCCGCACAGGGGAATCAAGAAACTGCAGATAGCCGACCTGCCCGTAAGGTTCGACCAGCGGCTCTGACTGATATTCCCAGAAGTGCAGGACGGTAATCTTATCTTTCATGGATTCGGCGGGCACTTCGGATTTGTCGAGCAGCGTCAGCGCGAACTTCGGCGCCGGCTTGCCGACGTACTTCTCGGCGAGCTTTGAAACCTCGTCGGTGCGCTGGAGCTGCGATTTGACGTCTTTGCTGATCGCCGCGACGAGCGCGCTGAAAGGCGTATCGGCCGATTGCTGCTGCAACTGGGGCAATGCGTCGGCCGCAATCTTCAACTGGGCTTCAGACAGTTCCGGCCGGGTTTCATTCTCGGGTCGCTCAAGTTGCGACTGCAGCTTGAGCAGCGCAGGGAGGGGGGCCGCAACCTGGGCAAGCTGCTTTTCGTCGAGCGGCTTGCTGGCTTCGATCTGCATCGAGAGGATGTGCTCGTCCCCCTGGCCGACGAACACCCGTTCTTCCAGCGCGACGACCACCGGCGATTCGACATCGACCCATACCGTCCGTTTGCGGCCGAAGCTCGTCGAGACCTGGATCTGCCAGCAGTTGCGATCGTTGACTTTCTGCGTCTTGACGACCTCCCACGTTTCTTTACCTTCGGTCCATTTGGCACCCGCCTTGAGGGCGGGAAAATACGCGGGTACGGGGAGGGGCAGGGGAATCACGAGGGGGTTGCCTTCGTATTCGTACAGCAGCCTGATCATGCCGGGAGCGGTCGGCTTGTGGTTCTTGTCGAACGTCAGCGCACCGAATCGTTCGGGCCACGCCCAGGTTCCGCCGCCGCGCTCGTTGACCTGATAGACGAGTCTTCGCCCGGCGTCGGGTTCGCGGATGACGGCGCAAAACAGATTAAAGCGCTTGACCGGCGTTTCGTCAGCGGCGCGGGCCGCTTTGCTGAGGGCCCCCGTGTAGCGCAATTCAACGGCCGGCGCGTCGTCGAAAGGTCCGGCCAGGAGGGGGAAAGCCAGCAGAGTCAATAGTGAGCAGGTCATGAAGTCGGGTGCTCGCTTGGGGAGGGTTGAGGCGCCCACGGTGCGCCTCGGCCAGTTGTCGTTCCCGGGGCGGGGCGACAGGGAATTGCATCCTATCAGTCGCCGCCGCTGCGTCATAGAGTAAGACGTTGACACCGTCATGGCGGCTGCCTACTCTAAGAGATACAGATGTTTAGACGCAGGAGGATCTGCGCACTGCCGGGGCAGCAGCCTGTTTTGATGCGGGAGAACGTTGGTCATGTCGATCGGATCGCCTCGCGTTTCCGTCAGTCGCAGACTGCCGGGCAGGGTCGCGGTTGTGGTGTGTGGCGTTCTCGCGGGGCCGGCCATTGGATGGGCGATTCAAGAGGGGGATTCAGGCGCGGAAGTCGAGGTGGTCATCAAACGCGAGGCGGCGAGGCTCACCGATCCCCGCACCTACCACGCTTCGATGTCCCTGGAAGCGGTGAAGACGATTGAGTTTACGGCTCCTGCTGACGGGTACGTGCGCACGGTCTCGGCCAGGCCTGGTCTGAAATTGAAGACCCAGGGGGAGGCGTTTCGGATGGACGACACGCGCGCCGCCCTCGTCGTGAAACGCGCGCGAGCCGGGGTCCAGGCAGCGCAGATCGAAAAGAAACTCGCCCAGGCGAAAAACGATGCGGACTTGACGGCCCTGGCCGAGGCCCGGCTCGAAGGCGCTCAGGCAGAGGCCGACCTGGCGCAATACGAGGCCGAGCAACTTGTGATCCGTGGGCCGTTTGGCGGAGAAATCCAGCGCGTCAATGTTGTGGAAGGTCAGTTTGTACGTGCCGGAGAAAAGCTGGGGTTGTTGATCGATCCGTCAAAACTGTGGGTCGAAGTTCCCGTCGAACGGGCGAATGCGGCCCCGGGTTCGATGATCGACGTCACTGTCGAAGGGACAGTGGTCAAAGCCAAAGTTGAATCCGTGATCGCTCTGGCGGCGAAATTCGGTGCGCTTCGCGAACTGACGGTCTCGCCGGCCTCGGCCATCGTCACGATCGACAATTCGGGCGGAAAGCTGGCAGCAGGGCAGACGGTGTATTCCGACCTGATCCCGCTGGCGCCTGTGACGCAGGTCGCCTCGTCAGGCGTTTCGAACGCGACCGACGGGAATCGAAAAGTCAAAGTCCTCCGCGACAATATCATCCGGGACGTGCAGGTCAAGATTCTGGCCAAAGTCGGAACCGACAGTGTTTTCGTTTCCGGTCGGTTCAATGAAGGCGATGAAGTGATCACCTACTCGTCGCGGGACCTGGTCGACGGCACTCCGCTTCGCGCGCTGGCGGCCGGTGCAGGTTCGGCTGGCGCGGCGAATGGTAAATCGACAGGCCGGCCTGCCGGTGCAGGCAAGACGCCCGCGGGCACGAAAAAAACGCAGGAAGGCTTCTAGGGTCTGGGTCTTAGGTTGCAAGGGTCTTAAGTTGCAAGGGGAGCCTGTTTCGATGTCCACCGGCGGCGATGCAAACACGATCGGCAAATACCGCCTCGTCAATTGCGTGGCATCGGGGCAGTCGTGCCAGGTCTGGGAAGTCATCGACTCCGAAACGACCCGCCGCATGGCGATGAAGCTGCTGCTGCCCGAGAAGCTGACTGACAGCGACGTGATCTCGGCGCTCAAGCATGAATTCAACGTCGCCAGTTCGTTCGATCACCCGAACATTCTCAAGTACCACGAGCTGTTCGTCAAAAAGAAGCAGGCCTATTTCACGATGGACCTGTTTCCTGCGCCGAGTCTCAAGACCCAGCTCTTCAGCGACATGCGCGGCGTGCACATGCGGCTCAAGCGGATGGTCGAACTGGTCGCCATGGCGCTCGAGCACATTCACGAAAAGGGTTGGTTGCACCGCGACTTGAAGCCCGACAATATCCTGATGAACAAGTCGGCCGAGGTGCGGTTGATCGACTTTTCGCTGGCATCAAAGGCCGCCGGAGCGCTGTCGAAAATGCTGCACCGCAAATCGACGGTGCAGGGGACGCGCACCTACATGGCTCCCGAGCAGATTCTCGGCAAGTCGCTGACGGTGCAGACCGACATTTACAATTTCGGCGTGACGTTGTTCGAATTGCTCACCGGGCAGCCCCCCTTCAAGGGCTCGACTCCCAAAGACCTGCTGCTGAGGCACTTGAGCGAGCCGTGCCCCGCGCCCACGGAGTTCAATCCCAATGTGACCGACCAGATGTCGATGGTCGTGCAGCGGATGCTGTCGAAAAAACCTGAGAACCGGCACAAGAAGATCGCCGAGTTCATGGCCGAGTTCCGCAATACGCCGCTGTTCAAGGAAGAAGTGACTGAGAAGGTCGAACTGACCGAAAAGCAAAAGGCCGAGAAGGAACTCCAGGCCACACTGGGCGAGCGACTCGACAGCCGCACCGACGCGCTGCGGACTCAATTCGGTGTCGCCGCGCCGCCTCCCAAGAAAAAGAAAGCGCCGGTCGTGCTGCCGGCTGCGACCGGGGGAGCGAAAAGGCCCGCTGCCGGGCAGGGGGGCGCGCCGCCAGGTGCGCCTTACCCGCCGCAGCCAATGCCAATGCAACCGATGATGCCGGGGCAGATGCCGATGCCCCAATACCCGAATGCGCAGTACCCCAACGTGCAGTATCCCAACATGCCGTACCCCAACATGCCGATGCCGCAGGGGCCGACGCCGTGGGTAACGGCAATGTCTCCCGGCCAGATGCCCGGCATGCCCGCAGGGCCGTGGGGCCAACCCCCGCAGGCAATGCCGCCGATGGCGCCGCCGGCTGCGGCTGCCCCGCTGTCTCCGCCGATGCCGGCTCCCGTCGTGCCGCGCCCGATGCCGGTGCCTCCTCCGGCCGCAGTCCCCGCGGCGCCGGCGCCCCCTGTGCCGCGGGTGGCTCAGCCTCCCGTGCCGGCGAAACCAGCGAAGCCGGCGCCCAAAGCCGCCCCCCCGGTCAAGCCGGGTGAAGGCTTCCATATTGGAGACCTGGCTGGTTTCGACGACCTGCCGCCTGTGAGCTGACGACGAATGCCTCCTGCTTATCGTTTGCCCTTCGAGAAACCGATCCTCGAGCTCGAAGCCACGCTCGCGGAACTCGAAGCCGCGCCCGGTTCCGAAGTTGAAGTTCGCGACAAGATTCGCAAGACGCGCGTCGAGCTTTCCCGACTGAAGCGCGAAATCTTCGAAAAGCTCGAACCGTGGGAAGTCGTTCAGGTGGCCCGCCATCCCGAACGCCCGCATTCCAGCGACTACCTGGAGCTCGTGTTCGACGAGTTCGTCGAGCTGCACGGCGATCGCGCCTTCGGCGACGACCCCGCGATCCTGACAGGATTTGCGAAACTGGAAGACCGCAAGGTCATGTTCGTGGGACAGCAGAAGGGGCGGACGATGAAAGATCGCGCCGCCACGCTCAACGCCATGCCTCACCCGGAAGGCTACCGCAAAGCCCTGCACCGGATGCAAATGGCGGCCAAGTATCGCCTGCCGATCATCTGCTTTATCGATACCCCGGGCGCTTACCCGGGCATCGGCGCCGAGGAGCGCGGCCAGGCTTACCAGATCGCATTCAATTTGCGCGAAATGTCGCGCATCGGCACCCCGATCGTCTGCATCGTGATCGGCGAAGGGGGATCGGGGGGGGCGCTTGGGATCGGCATCGGCGACTACATTGCCATGCTCCAGCACAGCTACTATTCGGTCATCAGCCCGGAAGGCTGCGCCGGCATCCTCTGGAAAGACAGCAAGTACAAAGACCGGGCGGCCCGGGCTCTGAAGTTTACAAGCGGCGATTTGAAACGGCTGGGGGTCATCGACGAGATCATTCAGGAGCCGCTGGGGGGGGCGCATCGCGACCACCGGCAGACCGCCGTAATCCTCAAAGGCCGCCTGATGCAGATTGTCCGCGACCTGTCTTCGTATCCGATCGACCGGCTGCTGGAACGCCGCTACGACAAGTTCCGCCGGATCGGGGTGTTCGAAGAACTGCCGCCGGTCGTCGGCGGGAATGGCGACAACCGCGACTCGGCTGCCGAGACGGCCTGACCGGTTTCCCAGGGTGTTCGGCAGACCAACCCCAGGCCAATCCTGCCTGCGTACGCGGGTGGGCAACGTCCGATAATGTCTGTTATGTTCAGTTCGACTTGCGTTTTTCCTGGGGAAAGCTGGCCCTGAATTCAGCATTCCTTGCGGCTGTCGAGCAGCAGCGTCACCGGGCCGTCATTCGTCAGATCGACCAGCATCTGCTCCTGAAACCGGCCGGTCGCGGTTGTAATTCCCAGGCCGCGCACGTCCGCCACAAACGCCTCGTACAGTTCGCGGGCGAGTTCCGGGCGGGCCGCCTGATCGAAACTGGGCCGGCGCCCCTTGCGGCAGTCCCCCAGCAGCGTGAACTGGCTGACGACCAGCATGCCCCCGCCCACGTCAGCCAGGGCCAGATTCATTTTTCCCTGGTCGTCCTCGAAGACCCGCAGCCCGGCGATTTTGGCGGCCAGAGTCCGGGCGTCTTCGCGGGTGTCGGAAATTGCCACTCCCAGCAGCACCAGAAAGCCGCGTTCGATCGCGCCCGCAACCTCGCCGCCCACTGAAACAGAGGCCCGCGACACGCGCTGGACGACGGCACGCATGGTTTTACCTGCCGATGGGGCTAACCCGGCGAATGGGTCTCTTGATCGAAAAACTCAGGCCGGCGGCCGGCGTGCCTCGTCACCGAGTACGGCTCGAGCGGCAGTCGCGTTTCGCGCCCCAGAATCAACTGCGACATCAAAAGCGCCGTGGCGGGAGACAACTGCAAGCCTGCTCGAAAATGCCCCGTTGCGACGAACAGATTATCCGCCTGCGGCACGCGTCCGAGGTAGGGAAGTCCGTCGGCCGATTGCGGTCGCAGACCCGCCCAGCACCGTTCGAACGTTGCCCGCGCGAGCGCGGGCACGGTCGCCAGTGAGAAGTCCATCAATCCTGCTACTCCGCCGGCCGTCGTGCTCTTGTCGAATCCGGCGGCCTCCTCGGTCGCGCCCACGAGCACGCGCCCGTCACCTCGCGGCACAAAATATCGCGGGCCGACGTTGACGACATGCGACAATGGCGTTGGCAGCATCGAGAGCAGCACAATCTGTCCGCGCAATGGCCTGACCGCGACGGGGCAGCCGATGTCGTTCAGCAGCCGGCCCGACCACGCGCCGCCCGCGACCACGAATTGACCGGCAGTGCAGCGCCCCGCCGATGTTTCGATCGCGACGGCCTTCTCGCGCGCAAGTTCGAATCGATGAACTTCGGTGCCGGGCATCAACGATACGTTTCGCAGAAGCGCGAGGGCCGCCAGCGCTTTGAGGTGCCTTGGATTTCGGACCTGGCCCATTTCCGGCAACCGGTAGGCACTCGTGACTTCGGGGTGGAGTTCGCCCTCGCGCTCGAAGACTGCGCGGCCTGCCAGCGGTTCGACTGTCACTCCTTCAGCGCGCCACGCAGCGACTTCATCTTCGAGCGCGCGGACCGGTCCGCCGATCCGCACTTCGAGTCCCCCCGTGCGCCGGAACCCGTTGTCGATACCGGTCTCTTCCCGCAGTCGCGCGCTGAGGTCCGCCCACAAGACGTGGCTGCACGCGCGCAAGCGCGCCTCGGGCGTACGAGCGCCGTCGGGATTGCCCGGCGGCAGAATCCCTGCGCCCGCCCAGGAAGATTCCTGGCCGATGCCGCCCTTTTCGAGCACGGCGACTTTAGTCCCCTCCCCCGCCAGCTCGCAGGCCAGGGACAAGCCGATCACGCCCCCGCCGATGATGATGATGTCGTGCATGGAACGGAAACACCCGGCTTCCTGCGAAACCATTCGGCATTGTGTAAGCCGGCGCTCTCTGAGGTAAAAGATTGTAACGCAGCAAGGGGTTAGGTCAACTTCCGAAAATCAGCCGCAGTCAGCGAAAAGCAGCCGTTGTAAAGGCTGGTGGTTACTAAGTGGTTGTCAAAATCAGCCCGCGGCTGGTGTCGCGAGCATCGTATCGAATCGTCCCGCCGCTGCCTTATCCATGCCAGGGAGAACGTGCGTGTAGGCTGCCAGCGTGATCCGCACGTCACCATGCCCGAGACGCTCTGACACAACCTTGATGTTCTCGCCGGCTGCCAGGAGCAGCGTAGCGCTGCTGTGCCGCAGGTCGTGAAATCGTATCCCCGGCAGCCCGGCCCGTTCCAGAATCAGGCGTAGCGACTGCCGACGCACGTTCGACCGCCACAGCGGGCCCCCCCGCTCGTTGCAGAACACATACTCTGCCCCGGCGTGGCCTTCCGCCATCAGACGGCGGTAATGGTCGCGTAGAGCGTCCACGGCGATTTCAGGAAGCGTCACCGTCCGGCGTCCAGCTTTCGACTTCGGGGCGTTCTCCACGAATCCCCCCTTTTGATGGACCAGCGTCCGGCGCACGGTGACGGTACCGCCCTCCAGGTCGATGTCGTCACGCTTCAGGGCGAATAGCTCCCCCTGCCGCATTCCGCCGGTGAGCGCCAGAACGTACAGGGCGTACAGCCGATCGGCTTTCGCTGCCGTGATGAACGCCACGGCTTGCTCCGGGGTGAGCGCCTGCATCTCTTTCTGAGCCAGCCCGGGGCGCCCGGCGATGATGCAGGGGTTGAACGCAACAACCCCCCG
>JACQFH010000625.1 GCA_016200145.1 Planctomycetia bacterium
CCCGGGCAGGGCGTCGAGCGTGAAATTCGTGGCCCGGTGACGGGCGTTGAAGTCCGAAAGGCCGAAATAGACGGCATCGGCCCCGTTGGCGACGGCAGCGCGCAGCGCCTCATCATCCCCGGCGGGGGCGAGAAGTTCAGGCACTCGGGTCTGAGTCGCAGTCGAAGTCATCAACAAAATTCCAATGTGGTGAGCCTGCGCATCGCGCGCCGTCGCAGTGCACTCATTCTACACGAATGCAGACATGCGGAGAATTCGCTCGCCGCGCCAACCAGCCTGGGTCCCTCTCGACCCCTGCCGCCTCGTGAGATCGTCCAGCTTTTCGAGGTGTTGAGCAGACATAGATATTCAGCACCCCGAATAGGGGTGCCAGCGATTAGCCGGGGGTTGAGCGAAGCGACCACCCCCGGATACAGGTCCCAGCGAGATTCGCACCCCGGAGGGGTGCCAGATCGGCGGGATTTGCCGCTCTGTTTCCAATCGAGGCGCCCGAGCCTCGTACGAGCGCGAGTGCCACGCTGTTGACCGCTTCTGCGACCCCTCCAGGGTCGAATCGAACGTAATGCGCGTTGTTCCGGGGGTGTCGCTGCGCTCAACCCCCGGCTAATTGCTTCGACCCCTATCGGGGTCGGTCAAACTACTCCGGCAGCTCTTCATGCGCCGGCTCCGGCAGGAAGAAACAGGCAATGCTCCCCAGTGCATACACGAACACGGCGACACCAGCGGCCGTGTAGGCCATCTTGGCCGCGGGCGATCCTCCGGGCACGAACTCCTTCAAAGCCAGCGTGCTGGTCACCCAGGCGAACGACGTGCCGATCATTCGGCCCCCGATGTTGGCAGCGAAGCTCTCTCCGGTACCGCGGAGGTGAACGGGATAAACTCGCGGGAGATAGTTGCCCCAGAAACTGAACTGGGCGACCGTCAGCAGACCGGCGAAGAAGATGCCGACGTACAGCATATCGAGGCCCGTGACGGCGGTGTATGCGAACACGATCGGCATGACGATCAGACCGGGAATCTGAAACGTACGGAGCAGCCGGCGACGGCTCACGATGCGCACCGCCAGAAAGGCCAGCAGGAATCTTCCGACCAGTCCGCCGATCTCCTGGACCTTGGTCACATCCGACGCGACTTTCTGATTGATCTGGCCTTCGATGCGTTTGACTTCGGGAACGGGGAGTGGTTTGTCCTTCGACTTCTCGTCAACCTGTTTCTGCGCCATCGCCTTCACTTCCGGGAGCCCGGGAACAATCTGGGGAATCTGCTGAATCGCGCCGAACGCGGCCCCGTAGCTGCACGCGAACATGATCGTCGTGACGATCGTGGTCCGGCACAACTCGGGGGCGAACAACTCGGCGATACTCGGTCGTTTCAGCGCGCCGGCCGCCTTTTTTGCAGCCCAGGCGGGTGATTCCGGGAGGAACGGGCGAATCACGATCAACGGGATGGCGGGAATCAGCCCCGACATCAGGGTGTACCGCCACGGCGCGTGCGCCTCTTTGATCGCTCCGCCGAAAAAATTCAACGCTTCGGGCAGCACAATCGTCGGCAGGTCGGCCGCCCACGCGATGGCCAGGCCATTGGCAGCGGCGACCAGCAAACCGCCAAATGAAGAGAATGCCTGCGTATAGCCCAGCACGTTCTCGCGCTGCCGCGGATCGTTAAACAACTCGGCCAGCCACGCGACCGCCGCCACGAACTCGACGCAGACGCCAATGAACGTCGTGCACCGGAAAACGAGGAGCATTGGAATCGACGTCGAGAATCCGGCCGCAAACGCCGAAAAAGCGTAGAGCAGAATACTGGCCGTGAGGACTCGCCGCCTCCCGAACAGGTCGGTCAGGTATCCCCCCAGCAATCCGAACAGCCCTCCCGCAAAGGCCGGTATGTAGAACATTCGGCCGAGCCACATTGCGAATTCCGGCGTCCCCGGGGCGATGCCCCCGAGCTCCATCAGGGCCGGCCGCAGGATCAACGGCAACATCAGCAGTTCGTAGATATCGAACGCGAACCCGATCGAAGCAATGATGCACACGAGCCATTGGACGCCGGTCCAGCTCTGTGATGACCCGTTCGGAGCAGCTTCTGACATGAGAAAATCCGGGGAGGGACACACGGGCCAATCGCGGCCGCGGGGAACGAAAAAACGCTGTCGATTTGCGACGAAACAACTTTAATCGGATGAACCCGTCATTGCCAGCGACGCGCATCCGCATTCGCGCCTGCGCCGGCATTCGTTACACTGCCGCTTTCGCGCACTTAACAGCCTGTTGAAGAAAGTGGGATAGGCTTCCAGCCTGTCGTGATTTCGCCCTGTCGAAGTTCGCGGGGATTCACAGGCTGGAAGCCTATGCCACGGAGTTTTCGCGCACCTGAATCCGGCCGGTTCGCCGCGGCCGATTGCTTTCTGAAAAAGTTCATCGCGTGTCCGCCCTTGCGTCTGCCGATCGTGCCGGGACGAACCTGGCCTCCAATGCAGCCCTGATCCGGCGGATGCTGTCGTTGAGCTGGCGCTACCGCTGGGGGTGCGTGCGCCTGCTCGCGCTGCAGGGGCTGCTGCTCGGGACGGCCCTCGCTGCCCTCGACCTCTCGGGCGTGGGGATCGACGTGATCCTGTATCGCGCCGGCGCAGCCAGGCGCCCCGCAGCATATCCATTCGGCCTGTCACCGCCCGCCGAATGGTCCGCGCTCGCCGAAGTCTCGCTGATCGCCGCGGCGATCCTGGCGCTGGCGGTTGTGCGCGGCTGGCTCAATTATGTGTACGCGGTCGATTCGGGCAAGCTGATCCACGAACAGATCGTGGTCGACCTGCGGTCGCAGGTGTACGACAAAATGCAGCGCCTGGGCTTCAAGTTCTTCGACGCCAATTCGACCGGCGCGCTGATCAACCGGGTCACGAGCGACGTGCAGTCGGTGAGGGCGTTCGTCGACGGCGTGCTGATCCAGTTCGTGATCCTCCTGCTGTCGCTGGTTTGTTACCTCGTCTACATGATGCGGATCGACGTGGGAGTGACGCTGGCGTGCCTGGCGACGACGCCGATTCTGTGGGTGCTCACCGTGGTGTTCTCGCGGCTGGTGCGGCCGGCGTACGACCGCACGCGAGAGCTCGTCGACCGCGTCGTGCTCACTCTGGCCGAGAACATTCAGGGCGTTCACGTCGTGAAGGGCTTCGGGCGCGAGCGCGACGAGATCGCCAAATTCGGCTCGGCGGTCCAGGCGGTTGAAGACCAGCAGCAGGATATCTTCTGGAAGGTGAGCATCTTCACGCCGGCCATCGGCCTGCTCACACAGGTCAACGTCGTCATCCTGCTCGGTTACGGCGGCTGGCTCGTGACGCAGGATCGCCTGGCGCTGGGCACGGGGCTCGTCGTCTTCGCCGGGCTGCTCACGCAATTCGCCAGCCAGGTTGCCAACCTCACCAATATCACCAACAGCGTGCAGCAGAGCTTGAGCGGCGCGCGGCGGATGTTCGAAGTTCTCGACACGCCGGTCGAGGTCGAAAGCCCTCCCGCGGCCGTGCGACTGCCGCGGGCCGCGGGCCGCGTGCAGCTCGACCGCGTGTCGTTCGCGTACGATTCGGGCCCCGAGGTGCTGCGCGACGTGACCCTTGCAGTCGAGCCGGGGCAGTGCATCGCGCTGCTCGGCGCGACCGGCGCGGGCAAAAGCACGCTCTTGTCGTTGATCGCCCGGTTTCATGATCCCACGTCGGGCACGGTGCTGGTGGACGGGCGCGACGTCCGCTTGATCGACGTGGACGATTTGCGCAGGAACATCGGCTGGGTGTTCCAGGAGAGTTTTCTGTTCAGCAATACGATCGCCGCAAACATCGCCTACGGAAAACCATCGGCCACGCGCGAAGAAATCGAACGCGCGGCCCGCATCGCCTGCGCGCACGACTTCATCATGCAGGCGGCCGAGGGCTACGATTCGGTGCTGGGGGAAGGGGGGATGAACCTGTCGGGGGGCCAGCGGCAGCGCCTGGCCATCGCGCGGGCCATTCTGCTCGACCCGGCGATTCTGCTGCTCGACGACCCGGCCGCGTCGATCGACCCGCACACCGAGCACGAGATCCTCGAAGCCATGCAGCAGGCCATGCAGGGGCGCACGACGTTCGTCGTGGCGCATCGGCTGAGCACGCTGCGCCACGCCGACCACGTCGTCGTGCTCGAACAGGGACGGATCGTACAGCAGGGAACGCACTCGCAACTGCTCGAGCTGCCGGGCCACTACCGCGCCGCCGCGGCGGCGCAGGGAGGCAGGTGACCCATGGCCGAGATTTCGACTGCGCCGGCCGCCGTGCCATACTCCATCACGAAGCTGCGCCCGGAACTCGACCGCGAGCCCGACGCGCGGCCGCTCGATTTCGGTCTGATCCGGCGACTGCTGACCTACATGCGGCCCTACGCGGCCAAGCGCAACTGGCTGCTCGTCTCGGTTGTCGTGCGGGCGATTCAGTTGCCGTGCGTGGCGTGGGTCATCGGCCGGGTGATCAACGGCCCGATTGCACACGGCGCGCCGCTGTCCTCCGTCGTGGCCGGTGCCCTGGGCCTCTTCGCCCTGGCCCTGTTCACGCAGGTGAACTTCCACTTCCGGCAGCGCTTGGCGCTCGAGCTGGGCGAGGCCGTCGTTCACGACTTGCAGCAGCAGATTTTCTCGCACGTGCAGCAGATGCCGATGAGCTTCTTCAACCGCACGAAGATCGGCCGGATCATCAGCCGCGTCACGTCGGATTGCGAAGCCATGCGGATCGGCG
>JACQFH010000626.1 GCA_016200145.1 Planctomycetia bacterium
CGGCCTGGGAGCCACGCTCTATCACATTCTCACCGGCCAGCCGCCCTACGAGAAGCAGGCTTACGCACAGCTCATCGCCAAAGTCCGGCGGGGAGAATTCAAGAATCCGCGCGACGTGAATGCGGAAGTCCCTTCCGCCCTGCAGGGGATCTGCCTGAAGGCCATGTCTTTCAAACCCGCGGACCGCTACCTGTCCGCCCGCGAGCTGGCCGACGACGTCGAGCGCTGGCTGGCAAACGAACCACTTGTCGCCGGGATTTTTCACCAGCTCCGGCAGCGCCTCGCCGTGCAATTCGAGCGGACGGTTCTGCCGTCGCCGGCCGATGCCGCAATCGAGGCCGGGGAGTCCCGCGCCGATCTGCTGCTGTTGTCGCTGGTTCCGACCCGCCGGGTGCGGTTCGTCACCGATGCAAGAACCCATCCGGCCGACTATGAGCTGGCCAGCCTGAAAGCGGAAAGCCTGCTGGCTAGAATCTACCAGGCCAGGCAGGTGGCTCTTGACCGCGAAGTGGTCGTCAAGGTCTTCAAGCCACGCGAGCTCGACGAAGAAACACGTCGCCGCTACGCGCCCGACGAGCTCGAACGGGTCCAGGCGACGCTCCTGCAGCGCGATCGCGAATGTTTCTTAAGCGAGGCGGTGGTCACGGCCAATCTTGAGCACCCCGGCATTATTCCGGTGCACGACATCTTCAGGGACGATGGGGGCAGCCTTTATATCGCCATGAAATGGATTCGGGGGATGACCTGGAACAACGTCCTCGTCGATCGGACGGAAGCCGAGAACGTCGACACACTGCTCCGTGCGGCCTATGTGGTCGCCTATGCCCACTCTCGCGGAATCCTGCACCGCGACATCAAGCCCGCAAACGTGTTCCTGGGAGCGTTCGGCGAGACCTGCGTGGTCGACTGGGGCGCGGC
Source organism: Planctomycetia bacterium (assembly GCA_016200145.1). Taxonomy (GTDB): domain Bacteria; phylum Planctomycetota; class Planctomycetia; order Planctomycetales; family Planctomycetaceae; genus JACQFH01. The sequence continues at coordinate 919 of JACQFH010000626.1, forward strand.
GCTGGTGACTCCCGACTTTCGCAGTTGGGGGACGTTGTCGGCCTTCCCCACGTCGGGCTGGGGGACACCGCTGTACGCAGCTCCCGAGCAGATCCTGGGGACTGTCGACGAGATCGACGTGCGCAGCGACGTGTATCTGCTGGGGGCGACACTGTTCGAAGTCCTGGCCGGCTTTCCGCCGCATCCGGTGCCGGCGGACGCCACCGAAGTGCGCGGGGTTCTGCAGCGCAACGAAATCCGCCCCACCGATTACCGGGGCCCGCTGCTGGACATTGCCCTCCGCGCGATGGCCTCCAGCCCGGCTGACCGGTACGCGACCGTGCGGGAATTTCAGGCGGCGATCCGCGAATCGCGGAGCTGACTGAGTACTCAGTACCCGATACTCAGTGCTCAGTAAGAACTCGCGGCAGCTTCGAATGCCGCCGCGATTCGCGAATGCGACTCCCGTGCTCACGTCGCTCCCCTTGCCATTCCGCACTCCGAATTCCGAATTCCGCATTTTCATTTTTTCCATCCTCCATCTGCCATCCTCCATCCTCGATTTTTCCCGGAATTCACGAACTACCAACCGTTTTGCGATGTCTTCTCCGGGCGCAGGCCGGCACATAATCTCGTAGAGGACCGAGGCGCAGCATGACCACAGAAACCATGAACCCGCACACCGCCCTGGAAGCAGCCGATCCGCGGCCCGACGCGCAGCTCCTCGAGGCGTTCATCCGAAACCGCGACCAGGCCGCGTTTGCCCTGCTCATGCAACGGCACGGCCCGTACATCCTTGGCGTTTGCCGGCGGGCAACCTCGCACGCCCAGGACGCCGAAGACGTGTTTCAGGCCTCGTTCCTGGAGCTCGTGCGGAATGCGCGGGCTATTTCCCGGGGCGAATCGGTCGCCGGGTGGTTGCAAACCGTGGCCGTGCGCCTGGCGCAAAAAGCGCGGGCGCGGCGTACCCGCCGGCGAGAACAGGAGGCGCGCAGCCCCATGCCAGAAACCGCCGTCAGCCATGAAGAGGCTTCGTGGCGCGAAGTCCGCCAGATCCTCGACGAAGAGCTCGCGGAATTGCCCCACGATTTGAGAGCCGCCGTGATCCTGTGCCTGTTCGAGGGGCATACGCAGGAAGAAGCAGCCGAGTACCTGGAAGTCAACCCGCGGACGCTCAAGGACCGCGTGCACCGGGGCCGCGAGTTGCTGCGTCTGCGCCTCACGCGGCGCGGCGTGACGCTGGCCGTGATGGGGGCGCTGCTCGCCGGCGGCAGCGCCGAGGCAG
>JACQFH010000674.1 GCA_016200145.1 Planctomycetia bacterium
AAAGGCCACGGCGAAGATGCTCAACCGCGTCGAGCGTCGCACCCCCGATCGCAAGTTTGGAGGGGGCCTTTTGGTCGGTGGACGGGGGCTGCCCGAGGACCTGTCATCGCTCGAATCCGATCAGCAGGGCGTACGTGTCCGCAAGCTCAAGGGGCCGGTCGATGAATTGCTGGCCGAGCTGGAAAAGGCCGACAGCCGGCAGATCGAATCGGCGCAATCGGCCCTGGTCGAGAGGATCGCCACGGAAGATCCGGAGGCCCTCATCGGTCAGACGGAACGGCTGCTGAAACTCGTGCGCGACAAACGGATCGAAGTCCGCCGGACCGTCTATTGGGCCCTGGGGCGTACGAACGACCTGAAGGTGGTGCCCACGCTGATCGCCGGGTTGAGCGATGCCGACCCGTCGTGCCTGATCGAAGCGCGCAATGCCCTGCAGTTCATCAGTAAGCGAATCGACGCGCACGAGCCTCCCGACGATGCGAGCGAGGCACAGCGCGCAGCGGCGATCGTTTATTGGAAGAAATGGTATGCGGGAGTTCGCGCTTACGACGAACGCGACGACGTACCGGAACTCCCGGCGAAATAGTATGGCTCAGACTGCACCACCTGTCGCCGGCCGTCCCCCGGTCATTCGCGTCACACGATACGATCAGATCAGCGCGTTTCTGTTTTCCGTCATCGGCGGACTGTGCTGTACCGTGTTCCTGCTGGGTTTCGCCTGGTATGCGACGCGCGCGCCAAAAGTCAAAGAGCCCGTTGCCGTGGAACTGTTTGAAGACGCCGGGGGCGTCGAAGACGGATCGCCCGACGAAACGCTGCGTGTCGACTCTCCCGATCCACCCAGTCAGGACGCCGCTGTGGGTGAAGCCCAGTCTGATCAGCAGGACGTCCAGGAGTCGATCGAGCAGGTTGTTTCGATGGCCGATACGGCCGTCGTCGAAACCCAGCGGCCGCTCGATCTGGGCGTCCGCAACGCCGCCAAACCCGGCAGCGCCGACGGCACAGGACGACGCGCATTGGGTTCCGGCCCCGGATCGAAAGGGGGTTTTCCGCGCGAGCAGCGGTGGATGGTACGATTTGCCGATCAGTCGAACCTGGCAGAATACGCGCGGCAGCTCGACTTCTTCGAAATCGAGCTCGGCGCCGTCGTCAACGGCAAACTGGTCTATCTGTCGCACCTGTCGGATGCCCGCCCCACGGTTCGCACCGCCAACAGCGGTGTCGACGAGAAGCGGTTATACATGACATGGCAGGGAGGCGGGCGCAAACAGGCCGACATGCAGATTTTCCGCAGGGCGGGGATCGACGTCGGGCAGGGGGCCATGTTCCAGTTTTACGCCAAAGCGACCGAAGACAAGCTGGCTCGCCTGGAACTCGCCTATCGGAATCGTACGGCGAAGGAGATCCGCCGGACCTATTTTGCCGTCGATCGCGCCGAAGGCGGTTACGCGTTTTCCGTCGTGCACCAGACGTACTTGAGATGATCCGTCGCCCGGAGGGGCGGACTCGCCTGTTCCGCCGGAGCCCTCTGCCTGAATCCAAGGTCTGAAATCCCGATCCATGCCAGTCCTGGAAATCCGCCGACGCACCGGAGCCATCGAGACGCGGGCGCTGTCGAAGCAGGCGCCGCTGATGGTCGGGCAGTTGCCGACGAACGACATTCACGTCGATGCCGACGGCGTCGCACCGGTTCACTGCCGGATCAGTTGGAATCGAAGACAGTATGAAGTGGCCTCGGTTTCCCCCGAGGGAGTGCAGTTCAACGGGTCGACGGTAAGCTTTTCCCCGCTCGCCTCGGGAGACGTCATTCGGGTGGGTGACGTCGACATCGTGATGCTGGAGGACCAGCGCGACGACGGCGAGCATGGACTGTCTCCGCAGCCGGATGAAGCCCAGCCCCTCGACAGCCACGCGAAGCTACGCCCGATCACGGAAGACGAGCTGCCCGTGCGATCATTTCGGTTCCAGGATCCGGCGGCTGCTGCGAGCGCAGCCCCGGAGGACGCGATGTCCCCCGCGCCGCCAGATTCTCGCCCGAACCCTCCTGTGGAAAGTCGGGTTGGCATGCACCGCGTGGCGCACGTGGAACTCGATTTCGCAAACCTGGCGCGCCAGGAATCGCATGCGGCGCCGGCCGACGCCGAACATTCCGCCACTGCAGCAGCGAGAATCAAACAGTCGCTGGCGGGACCTCGCGTTCGTCCGGGCGAGCAGGATCCGTTGCGATCGCCGCTCGTCATCGGACTGGCGGTCGGGGCTTTTCTGCTGCTGGTCTCTGCGGCGTCGATCTGGTTCGTCTTGTCGCGGGAAAGGGCCCAAAAGCAATATCAACTGGCCGAGTCGCAGTTGCGAACGGGACAATTCGCCGAGGCCATCGCCGGCTTCGAACAGTTCCTGCGGGATTATCCCAGTCACAAACTGGCGCCACAGGCGCGCGCCGAGATCGGCACGGCGCAGGTGGAACAGGCGATCGCCGGCGCAACCCCGGCCTGGGACAAAGGGCTGGAAGCGATCCAGAAATACGTCGACGCCAATCGCTCGAACCCGCAATTCGAAGATCCGGCCTCGCCGCTGCGGAAATTCGTCGCGGAATCGACCGACCGGATTGCCTCCGGGGCGCTCGATTCGGCCAAATCGCAGCGGAAACGGGAACTGCTCGCCGTTTCGGACGAGGCCGTCAAGCTGCTGGTGCTGTACAGCCCTGCGGTGCAGGAGAGGCTCGAAGAGCTCCGCCGGGCGGCACGCGCAGCCGAACTGGTCGTGCAGCGCCAGGAAACGTTCGACGCCACGGTTGCCAAGATGGATGAAGCCCTTTCCGAACGAAAACCGGCGTGGGCATTCCAGGAATATCGGCACGTGCTCGCAATGCACCCGCTCGAAGGTAAGGAGTACCGGCCATTCCGGGAGCGCATGAAGAAGTCGCTCGAGCTCGAGCGCACACTGACGGTGCGCGAGGAAGGAGCTCGCGGCGTCGCAGACCGCGGCGCCGCTCCCGATGAGCCGCCGGGTCGATTGATTCTGGCCCGTCGCATACGAGTCAGGTCCGACGTGCCTTCGGTCGGCGCGGCGGTTTACGTGACGGCCGGGGACTGTTTGTACGGCGTCGACAGCACGACGGGCGAACCGCTGTGGCGCAAGGTTGTCGGGCTCGATCCGCCGTTTGCGCCGGTCAGCGTATTGGCGGGACAGCCGGCGCTGCTCGTGGCCTCGTCGCGCCACCGTGAGCTGTGGCTGCTCGCGACTCGTACCGGCGAGGTCCTCTGGAAGCTGGATTTGACCGAGCAACCCGCGGGCGCGCCTTTGGTTCACGAGGGGCAGATTTACCTGGCGACACGCGACAGCACGCTCGAGCAGATCGACTTGCAGACCGGTCGCGCGACGGCACGAATCAAATTCGCCCAGCCGATCTCGGCCCCGGCGGCCGTGTCGCTCTCCGGAGAACGCCTTTACGTTCCGGGGAACGAAAACGTGTTGTATGTGCTCACGCGCCGGCCGCTGGCCTGCGAACAAGTCGTGTGGCTGGGGCACGGTCCGGCTTCGATTCAGGCGCCGGCGCTGATGCTGCGTGCTTATCTGCTGCTGGCCGAGAATTTCAGTCACGAAGAAGCGCGCCTGAGGCTGTTCGACACGTCCCGGGAAGACCAGGCCCCGCAGGAAATCGCCCAGCAGAAATTGACAGGGCAGGTGCGCGACGCACTCGAACTCAGGGGCAAGACGTTATTCGTTCCCTCATCCCCCGAACGGGTCTGGGCCTATACCGTTGCGGAAACGGGAGACCAGAAATCGCTCACGGCAGTGGCTTCTTTCCAGGTGAAGGACGCGCGCGGCGCCCCGATTTATCTGCTGGCCGGCCCCGACGACCAGATGTGGATGTGTTCCAGCAGCCTGCGACGCTTTGAACTCGGGCCCGACAGCCTGCTTCCCGACAAGCAGGAAGTCGCAGTGGGCGTCGCATCGCAGCCATTGCAGTCGGCGGGCGATTCGCTCTTCGTCGCACGGCGCTTGCCTCACAGCCGCGGCGTGCTTTTTGCCGAGGTCGAACGGCGCCAGATGATTGTCCAGTGGCAGATTTCGCTGGGAGCGGGAATCCTGGCTGCCGGCGCTCCAGCCGCCAAAGATGCCGCCGTGCTGTGCGTGACGACGCTGGGCGACCTGTTCCAGGTGACGCCGCAACGCCTGGCGCGGGGTGGTTACGACATGCAGCCGGTGGGTCAGTTGCCGATTCCGGAAGGACTGGCCGTGTCGCTGTCGGCCGTGCGGCTCGAGGACGGACGATTGGCGGCCTATTGCGGAGGAGCCGAGCCGCGCCTCTGGCTGCCTGGCAATGACGGTCAACCCCGCGAGCAGAACCTGCCGGGACCGTTGCAGGCGGCGCCCGTACGTCTGGGAGGAGGCCTCTTGCTGGCCCTGCCGGGCCGTCTGCGGCTGACGGGGCGGCCCGGCGGCGAAGCGCCCGTCGAAGACTTGCCGGCACCCATCTCGAAAGACGATCCGCCACGGTGGAAAAGCGTGGCGGCGTTGTCAGACACGCAGGCGGTCGTGCTCTCGGAAGCAGGTCGCCTGGTGCGCGTTCAATTCGGAACGGCCCCTGTTCCGCACCTCGAAGAGATTACCCACTGGGATGCCGGGCGACCGGTCGACGTGCCGTTTGCGCTGGACGGCGGCCGACTGTTCGTCATCGACGACACGCCGCGCCTGGTGATGCTCGATGCGGCTTCGCTGGAACCTCAGGCGGCCAGTCCGCTGGAGGCTGCCCCCGCCGCCGCCCCCCGTCCGGCGGGCACGCTGGTCTTCGTCGAATTGAAGTCCGGTGTGCTGAGTGCACTCGATACCGGGAACCGTCTTGAAAAGCGCTGGCAGTTTCCCCTGCAGGGCGCCTGGCTCTCGGGTGACCCCGTGCGCGACGGTGATCGATTCGTCGTCGCGCTGACCGACGGCCGAATCGTCTGGCTCGACGCGCAATCCGGTGCACCCGCAAAAACGCTCGACCTGGGCCAGCAGCTTGGTTTCGGACCGCAGCGCTGGGGCGACAACCTGGTTGTGGGCACGATCGAGGGATCTCTGGTGGTCATCGATCGAGCGGCGGCGCCTGCGGCCGCGGAGGTGAATCCTTCCGATGAGAATTGAAATTCGCGAATTCACCGTGCCGCGCTTCGACATCGAGTCGCATCGCGTTCGACTGACGGCGCCCGCCGCACGCCGGCGCGCGGCGACTTTTCGCAGTCTGATGCCGCTGGTGATTCTTGTCGGCCTGTTCACCGTGTCGCTGATCTGCACCGGCCCGCTTGTGGCTGCGCAACCGGCTGAAACCGACCCGCCGGCCGACGTCGAAGACCCGGCGATGGAGGACCTGCCCGACGAAGAAGACGAGAAGCTGCCGCTCCTCAACCAGATGCAATTGCCGTCATTTCAGCGGCTGATGCAGGGGCCGCCCATCGACTGGCTCGTCATGCACACGGGCAAAGTCATCGTTGTGGAACCGGTGGCTCCCCGTCCCGGCACGATTGACGACATCAACCAGCGGATCAGCAAGATGACGCGCAAAGCCGGTGATCCACCCGAGTCGGACGACGCGAAACGCCGGCGTCTCGAGATGTACTATCTGCCGGTCACGTTGCCCGAAGGTGAAGACCGTGAGTACCGACTGCACACCAAGTTCCTGAAGGAGATCATTTATTACGAAGACCTGATGCTGAGACGCATCGATCTGTTGCTGGATGAAGGTAAAGTGAGGCAGGCCTACGAGCTCGTTTTGGCGCTCGAGGACCGGCAGGAATCGTGGCCGGGAATCATCCCCCGGAAGGACCGGCTGCTGTTCACCGAGGCTGCTGTGCGAACCGCCGAGGGGCATGCGCAGCACGCCCTGGCGCTGCTCGAAGCGCTGCACGAGCGGAATTCGAAATATGCAGGCCTCGAAGCCCAGTTCGGCGTCGTGGCCAACAATTTGATCGCCCAGGCAAACAATGCGTCGGACCCCCGTGCGGCGAGATATTATCTGCGGCGGCTCGCCCGGAGATATGCCAATCATCGCGTCGTGCTGGATTGGACGGCGCGGCTCATGCAGCAGACGCGAGACCTGCTCGAGCAGGCGTCGGCCAGCGAGCGCGCCGGCCAGTTGGAAACGGCGCTCGATTGGGCCGAACGTGCGGCGCGTACCTGGCCCGACCTGCCTGAATTGCTGCCGGTTTACAATCGCCTTGCGCAGCGCCGCCAGAGGCTGCGCGTGGGAGTTGTTGAATTGCCCGGGGCTGTGCCGCTGGATGCACCTGTGCTGCTTTCGGATGCCGAGCGGCGGCGGCGCCAGTTGACCGAAACCCCGCTGTTCGAGCCGTCTCGCCTCGACAGCAAGATCATTCGCTACGAGTCGCGTTTCTTCAGCGACTGGGAGCCGACCGAGCTCGGGCACAGCGTGCTGTTTCGCTTAAGGCCGTATCGTCTGCCGGGCGAATCGCAGCCGGCGCTGACGGCGGCGGGACTGGTCTGGTCTCTCGGAGGCCGGCTTGATCCACAGTCGCCGGCGTATGACGCCCGATTTGCAGCCACGGTTGAATCGCTCGAGGTTCGATCGCCGTTCGAGCTGGCTGTCCGGTTTCAACAGGCGCCGTTGCGCCCGGAAGCGCTGTTCGCGTTTCCTTGCCCGCCCGCGGGCCAGCCGGCCCGCACCGATGCGGTCGCCGGGCCCGCTGGCGGCGACGTCGCCGCACCAGCGGCCGTGACCTACCCGTTCCAATGGCACGAGGTCGACGACCGCCGCGCCGTTTACCGCCGGACGATCCCCGATCCCGAAAATGCGGCCGATCACCGAATTTCCGAAATCATTGAGATCAAATACGAGTCACACGCCCGGGCGATTCAGGGCCTCTTGCGCGGAGAGGTCTCTCTGCTGCCGCGCGTGCCCGCGTACAGTACGCGAGGCCTGGCGGCGCGGCAGGAGTTCTTTTCGCAATCGTTCGCCCTGCCGACGACGCACGTCCTGCAGTTCAACCCGCAGCACAAGCCCCTGGTGGCCCGTACGCTCCGCCGCGCTCTCGTCTATGCGCTCAATCGCCCGCAGATTCTCGAGCAGGTCTTTCTGCACGAGCCGCCGGGCAGTCTGGGACGCGTCACGAGCGCACCGTTTGCCACCACCAGTTACGCCTATAACACCAGCAGCACCCGCAGGGTCGAGCCGCACAAGTTCGACCCGGCTCTGGCCTACTCACTGGCGCGGACGGCCGAAAAAGAACTGGGGAGCAAGCTTCCGATTCTCAGGCTAGTGTGCGGCACAGAACCGGAAGTGCAGGCCGCGGCCGCACGCATCGTCGAGCAATGGAAGGCCGTCGGGATAGAAGCGCGGCTGACCGTCGCCCCCGCCGCGGCCCTTTCCGACAGCGGCGACGCCGATTGGGACGTCGTCTACCGCACTGAAGTCCTGGCCGAGCCGCTTGTCGAGCTGTGGCCGTTTCTGGCGCTCACCCGATCAACCGAAACGGCCAGCCTCGGGCATCTTCCGACCTGGTTGAGAAAACAACTGCTCGAGCTCGATCGCGTCGGCGACAGAAGTTCGGCGACCTCGCTGCTGCACCTGTTGCACGAACAATTCTGGGCCGAGGTGCACCTGATTCCCCTGTGGGAACTCGACGACGTGATGGTCTATCGCAAACACGTGCGCGGCGTGCCGGAACGCCCGGTGACGGCGTATCAGAAAATCGAGCGCTGGAAGGTCGATCCGTGGTTCTCGCGCGAGGCCCCGTTATGATGCGGTTGTACGGATCAGTGCTGGTCGTGCTGGGCGCTGCGGGAAACCTCGGCGCTGCCGAGCCTTCGTGCGAAGATCGTCCTTACAACGTCAGCGTGAAGATCGGTTTTGAGGCGATTCCCGAATTCGATGCGGCGTTTCGGACGGCCGTCTGCGATCAGACGTTGGCGGGGATCGAGCGGTTTGTCGGTCCCCTATGGCGGGCCACAGTCGTTGAAGAACCGGGCGATCTGTTTTCGGGAGCCGCGGCGATCATCCGCCTGGCGCCCGAGCGTCTCGCGGCAAGGCCGGCCGCTCTCGCGTGTGACAAGGTCTTCCTGCTGGCCGTGGCGCCGGCCGGCGCCGGACTGCGCGTCACCGGCCGTGAATGGGATTCGGCGACCCGCCAGCTCGGGCCCCCGGCAGCGCAGGTGCTTCTCGACCGGCGTGAGCTGGCAACGACCGTGCTCTCACTCCTTCACGAGCTGTTCCGGCCCATTGCGGAAATTGACCATGCGCGATCAGGACGGACGACGTTGCGCGCTTTAGCAGGGAACCTGGCGCCGGCCGATTCGTCGTGGCAGGTTTTGCCGGCCGGAAAGCTGTTCGAAGTCTACAATCTGACCCTGAATGCCGAACTGGAGGTCGAACGCATTCAGCAGGTTCCATGGACGTATCTCTCTGCCGGCGATGATGCCGGCGCCGGGCGCGTTGAATGTACGGTAACCAGCGGGCTGCGCGCGCCCCTGTCGACTCGGCGGCACCGCTTGAAGCCGTTGGCCCTCGCGGTCAACGATCGCGGCGCCGCAACGAAGCTGACGCTCGTGACACGCGCTCCGGCGCAGCGGCCGCTGGCAGGCGTGGAAGTCGAATTGTCCGCGGCGCCCCATCCCGGGGCGCAGGCGGATCGATCAGAGCCGGCAGAGGATGCGAAAAAACTGCCTGTGCTGATCACAGATCGCAACGGGGTCGTTTCGCTGAAGTCCGCTGACGCGCTCGCCGACCGCCCGGTCTGGCTGTTCGTGCGCAGCGGCCAGGTTTTGCTCGCCAGGGTTCCGTATCTTCCGGGATTGCGTGTTGCCGAATCGCTCGAGCTTCCGGACGATTCGCTTCGGCTCGACGTCGAAGGCGACATCGCGTTGCTTCAGGCCCGACTCGTCGATACGGTGGCCCGGCGCGCCATGCTGATGTCGCAGGCGAAGGCACGGGCCAAGGCCAATCAGTTCGACACAGTCGGCGACTTGATCGGCGAGCTCGACGCGATGCCCAAGGCAGGCCGGTTTGTCGAGGACCTGAACCTGATCCGCATCAATCGGACGAAGGCCGCCCGCGCCCGCCGCGATAAGTCGACGGAAGAACGGATCAAGAAGCTGTGCACCGAGACAGAAGAGCTGGTGCGGGCCTATCTCGACGAAGATAAACTGACCGAGGTGCGCGACGAAGTCCGCGAATTAAGGCGGGCCGTCGATGACCAGGCCGCGATGGAGGCCAAAGGCCGCGAAGCCGAAGCCCGTGCCGCGGCGCGGGCCGCACAGGGTTTGCCGGCCGATCCAAAGCAGCCGGGCGATTCCGAACCGGCGCCTGCCAAGAAAAAGAAGAAGGCGAGCCAGCCTGCGGACGCCGGCACCCAGCCGGCGACTCCTGCCCCGAAACCGGTCGGCTTTTGAGGTAGAAGCGGCATCCTGCCGCTTCAGCTATGCGCTCTCGATCCGAACTCTATCACCCCCAGCACCAAATTCGGGCCAGGCAAAGTCCCAAGTCGAGTCGACTCCCGATGCGGCAGGATGCCGCATCTACTTTTGACATCCTGCCGCTTCCGCGCAAGTCGTCGCGATCCATCACCCCGAAGTGATCGGCGACACGTTTGCAGAGATTGTCGAAAGCCTCAACCGGCTCGCGGACGCGAAAAAAAGTCTGATGATCGTTCCGAGAAGCGAACGGTAACGGCGCGCAGGTGATTCCAGATCATCGAGACCCCTGCCGGTTTATCCGGCGGGTGAACAAGTTTACTGAGCTAGACGACGCCCCCATCCTCCCGCTTCTCCCTCTCCCGCTGGGAGAGGGCCGGGGTGAGGGCGGCAG
>JACQFH010000019.1 GCA_016200145.1 Planctomycetia bacterium
CCCGCATCGTCGGCAGCCGGTACGGTCAGCACCTGCTGACAGCCAGGGCAGCGGATCCTTTTCCCGGCGAACTTTTCGGCCACCTTGAGCGGCTTGTTGCAACCCGGACATTGCACGCGGATCGGCATGTTCGCGACGGGCCTGACAGAATGAATGTGCCGCGCTGTCTTGGACGCGGTTTTTATTCTGCCAGAGGTCGTTCCGCAAAACAATCATCCCTGTGCAATGATCATGCCCCGGCGGCTTACGAGCGGCCGGGGCGATGGACTGGCCACATGGGACACAACCGCGCGCGCAGTGCGATCGCCGCTCGTGCCGAATTCGCGATTCAGGCACGCGCACAGCGAGCGCAAGTTCCGCCGAATGCGGCCGAAATCAGGCGACTTGCCGGTTCAATAGCAGGATGTGCACGCGGGAGCGTACATCGAAGTCGCCGGGACGCCGCCGGGAACGGCGCAACCGCCCGGTCCGCAGCCGCCTCCATAGCCGCAGCCCGTGCCGCAGCCCGAATTGCAGCACGGCCAGCAGCAGCAACCGGTGGTGACGGCGGTCAGGAACAGTCCGAATCCGAGTGTGATGAGGCGTTTCATGCGGGAATCCTTTCGAAGTGTCGCGGTCCACCCGTTGCCAATGCCGGCAGACTCCGGCGGGCGTTCGGGCGGGAAGGGGGACGTGAAATAAAGGATTCCGCAATTCGCTGCAAGGTCAGTTTGGATGTTGTGCTGATTTGATCTACGCGCACCAGTTTGCCCCGGCGGCTCCGATGCGCACGGGGCACGCACGCGACTGCAATTTGTCGCTCATTGTCAGCCAAGCACCAGTTTTGTAATCTTTCCCAATGAGCCGATTTTTCCCATCCCTCCCCGCCTTCTGGCATTCTTCCGCTGATCGTGAGCCTCCCGCTCCTCGTCCGGCACGAAAGCCGGGCGCTTCCGGCGATCCGTCGCGCCCCACCTCGAGCGCTCCCTGGATGCTCGTGCTGGGAATGCTCCTCGCCGTGGGGCTGATTTTCGTTCTCCCCTATGTCGGCAGCGGAGGATCGAAGGTGGACTACAGCTTCTTTCGCAGCCAGCTCGAGTCGGGGGACGAGGGCAACATCAAGTCGGTCGTATTTTTCGAAGGCAACAACAAGATTTCGGGGGAATGGAAAGAGCCACCCGACGACCCTGCCGAAAAACCTGCCGAAAAACCTGCCGACGACGGTAAGAAGGCTCCCAAGAAGCTTCCCGCGCGATTCGTGACGTACCGGCCGCCGGTCGACGACAAAGATCTCATTCCGCTGCTGCAGTCGCGAAACGTTCCGTACCAGACCGAGCCCGCCGCCTGGGGCCCGGGCGCCAGCCTGATCGTGAATATGCTGATCGTGCTGGCGGTTATCGGATTCGTCTGGTTCATGCTGCGACGGTCTGCCGACCCGCTGGGGCCGGGGGGCATGGCGGGCAGCTTCATTCGCAGCCCGGCCAAGCGGTTCGCTCCTTCGGAGCAGCACAATTCGTTCGACGACGTGGCCGGCATGGAGCAGTCCAAGCGCGAGCTGCAGGAGGTCGTCGAGTTTCTCAAGAACCCCGCCAAATTCCAGCGCCTGGGCGCGCAAATCCCCAAAGGCGTGTTGCTGATGGGGCCGCCGGGAACCGGCAAGACTCTGCTGGCCCGGGCGACAGCGGGCGAAGCCGGCGTGCCGTTCTTTTCCATCAACGGCTCGGAATTCATTCAGATGTTCGTGGGCGTGGGCGCCAGCCGCGTGCGCGACATGTTCCGCACCGCCAAAGACAGCGCCCCCTGTATCCTGTTCATCGACGAGATCGACGCCGTGGGGCGTGTCCGCGGGGCGGGAGTGGGCGGCGGACACGACGAGCGAGAACAGACTCTCAATCAGATTCTAAGCGAGATGGACGGGTTCACGCAGAACGAGGCGGTGATCGTGCTGGCTGCCACCAACCGTCCCGACGTGCTCGACCCGGCGCTGTTGCGCCCCGGACGGTTCGACCGGCACGTGCCGATCGACCGCCCCACCCGCACCGGCCGCGTGGGCATCCTGAAAGTCCACACGCGCAAGGTTCCCCTGGCCGACAACGTGAACCTGGAAACGATTGCCACAGGTACGATCGGTTTTTCCGGGGCCGATCTGCGGAATCTGGTCAACGAGGCGGCCCTGAACGCAGCCCGCGAAGGAAAGACTCAGGTCGACGCCGACGATTTCGACGCCGCCAAAGACCGCGTGCTGATGGGCCCCAAGCGCGAAGAAATCCTGAACGACAAAGAACGCGCGATGACGGCGTATCACGAGGCGGGGCACGCGCTGGTTGCCTGGCTTCTGCCCGATCTTGATCCGGTTCACAAGGTGACGATCGTACCGCGCGGGCGGGCGCTGGGGGTCACCCAGCTTCTGGCGGATGAAGAGCGCCATCACATCGGCGAACAGCGGCTGCATTCGAACCTGGTGCTGGCCATGGGGGGCCGCGCCGCGGAAAAGCTGGTCTTCGACGAATACTCGGCCGGTGCAGAGAACGACATCCAGCAGGCCACCGACATCGCCCGGCGGATGGTCGCGCACTGGGGCATGAGCGAAGCGATCGGCCCGCTCGCCTTCCACCAGAGCGAAGAGCATCCCTTTCTGGGGAAGGAAATGCATGAGATGCGCCAGTACAGCGAGCAGACGGCGCACGTCATCGACCAGGAGATGCAGCGGTTCGTGAACGAAGCGTCGCAGCGGGCCACAGAAATTCTCGCCGCGCATCGCGACAAGCTCGAACAGATCGCCCAGGCGCTGCTCGAACGCGAAATGCTCGACCGCGAAGAAATCACCGCTATCCTCGGCGCCCGCGCACCCGCCGTCGCCGCCAAAGCCTCGTAATCGCGCTCGCACGCATTCTGTAGGTCCCGCCTGCCGGGCGTTACCACACGATCTCGGCACCCAGCATCAGGCCCTGGGCCCAGAAGTCGGTGGTCTGGAAGCGCGGCTCGGGGCGCGGGTCGCCCAGCAGTGGGGGGCGGGGCAGGCCCGTGAAGCTCACCAGTTGAAACGGATTGATCGCGCTGTCCATCTGGTTGCCGGGGCGGACCACGTTGCTCAGATAGAGAAAGTCGTAACCCGTAAAGATTCGCACGTGGGACGTGATCTGCACTCCCAGCCGCAACGAGACCTCGGGAAGCAGGGCGAACCGGTCGCGCTGATACGTGCCGATGTTCGTGGGTTGCGTATAAATGCCCCCCGGCACTGTTGTCACCGGGATCTCGGAGATCAGAAAGGGCCCGCTGTTCGTGGTCGTGGCCCCCCGAATGTCGACGACCTCATGGGTGCTTCCCAGCGCCAGCTTGAGCGTCGAGCCGAAAAACCAGGCACCGCTCGTCCATTGGCCGCGGATCCCGAGCTGGCCGCCGTGAAAATCGTTTCGCGTCTGAAACTGGTCGATCGTATTCACGAACTGGCCAGGAAAGAAAAAGACGTCGTCGCGCTGCGAGGTGGCCAGTGCCAGTTCTTCATTGAGGTTCAGATACCGATAGCCCCCCAGCAGTTGCCACGACTGGCCGTTCCCCTCGCGCACCGACCACAGCGCGTTCAGCTCGGCCCCGTAGACCTGGCGAATGCTGGTGAACGTCGCCGAACCGAAATTCGGGTATCCGGGAATCGTGAGAAAGTTGGCGGCGGGAATCTCCACGCCCGGCGTAATGAACAACGTGAACGGGTTGGTGAGAAATCGCTAGCCGATGTCGGTCACGGTGGTCGAGACGGTACTCTTGCTGAGAAACAGCAAGTTCGCCTCGACGCCGACGCCCGACTCGGGTGCCAGCCAGCCGCCGAGCGTGAAGCGCCCGCCGAGCTGCGCGGGATGGACGTCTTGTTTTCCGCCGAGTACGACGGTCGTGTCGGGCTGATCGAGTGCGCCCGGAATCGGCGCCGGGCTGCCGGCGGGGGCCGTCGTCACCAAAGGCAGCGGGGCCGGCCCATCTTTCGTCCACCAGACCAGGAATTCGGACGAGGCCCACCACGTGTAGCCGTCCCTGGCAGCGCCGGGAGCGTCGCCGAACATCGTGTCTCCGGCCGGCTGCCACTCGTCAACTTCCTGCGCCGATGCGCTCCGCGCGTGCAACACCGACAGAAGAAATAGCAGCAGACAAATGGGCGCGCGTTTCATCCCTGAATCTCCGGTGGTGATGGTCTTATCGGTTCCACCGATCCTGCGGGCCGCAGGAATTCTTCCGATTAATTCGCCACCACGGGGACTCGCCCCACCCGCCGTGCCCTACAACCGCTACAGCTTACGCAGGCGGCAATGTTCGTTGGAGTTCAGGCTTCAGCCTGCGCAACGGGAGATGATCCATAAGATTGCACACGACCGGGCGCGAGTCGTATCTGCAATTTCGCGCAATCACCGCAACTCGATGTTCCGGAACTGCACGTCGAACTCAATTCCGCTGTTGAACAGAATGCGGTGGACGAGCGCCCCGTCGGGCGCCACGTCGAGCTCGTCGTAGCCCATTTCGCCCAGGCCCGCACGTGGCGGCAACGGCTTGCCTTCCCAGGGCACGATGCGGAATGAAACGACTTCCTGATAGCAGAATTCCACGTCGCGATCCCAACCCGAACCGTCATCAACGGTCGCGGCCAGCGTCAGCGAATTACTGGCCTGATCGAAGCGAATCTCGTGCAGCAGTCCGTCGTGCAGAACCGACTGTTCGTTGATGTCGAGCACGTCCGCCGGAAATCTTTCCCGGATTACCGCGAGGTGCTGCAGATACGCCTGGTTGGGAAAGTCGATCGCTTCGGTTTTCGGCATCGTCTGCGGTGTGCCAAGGACAGGCGGCGGATTTTGACATTCCAGCCACCAGCGCATCGTAAAGAACTTCATGCGGCACTCCAGGGAATCGGTGGATCACGAGACGAAGCCGGTGTCGTGGCGTCGCGCACCCGGACTTCAGCTTACCTCCACCGCACCGCGAAATGAATCTCGCACACTGCCCCGCGCCCCTTCAGCGCGTCGCACTGGCGTCCTCGATTTCGTTCCCATAGCTCGTGATTTCTGCAAGCTCGAGAGGCTCTTCGTGCTTGCAGCTTTCCCATGGCGGGCCAGGATGCAGCGGGTGAAACGGGCCCCATTCGCGATCGGTGCCGGGACCTTCCGGCGTGTCTGGCCGCATCCCCTGGGATTCGCACCAGCGGCGGCACCAGGCGAGCCGCGCCTCGTCGTCCAGACCGCGCGGGCACAGCAGGCCGCCTTTTCGGCCCAAGGCATTATCGCGCTCGTCGCTGCGCTGCCAGGCCGATTCGCAGGCGTCGATCAGCAGATGCAGCTCGTGGCGGGCGTCGACCAGCTCCTGGTATTTGCGGCGCCCGCGGGCCAGCCGGCACTTGGTCCCCGCCTTGGATCGCTCCCCCTCATCGCCCCAGATGAACTTCATCACCGTGTCGTACTCGGCCTCGGCATCCTTCAGAGACTCGTGGCGCCGGTGGATGCTGGCGATGATCAATGGGTGAATCGTACCGCGGTAGTACTGTGCCCAACCGGTCTGAAACAGCTCGTCCTGCAGGCCGCCCCAGCACGACCAGGCGATTCGTTCGTCGTCCGGCGCATCCATCGACGCCACGGCGTAACAATGGCACAGGCAGTGAATATAAGGCCAGCCGGGACAGGGCCGCTCCGTCAGCAGCATCTTGACGGCCTGTGCGTGACCGAAGTGGAAGCCCTGCACCGCCGTGTTCACGTTCCAGGTCGGCGTTGTGCCAAAGAAGTCGAGCACCGGAGCGGCCACGTTGGCAACGTGAACGCCAACCAGATGCCCCCCGATCCTTGCGAGCAATTCACGACGTGAAATGACTGGAACAGGCACGCATCACTTCGCCGAAGGAAACAGGCGGTTGGCCCGAGAAGCTCACCGGGAATGAGGGAGCAAATCGAGTGCCGGGAGCACGCCAACGGCCGCCGTTTTCGCAACCTTTTTCGAGGACGGGGTTTTGGTCGTCCCGAGAATCTCGCGGAACCGGGCGCGCACAGATTTCTTTGCGCGGCCTGTTACGCGTTTGGTCGAATCTCTCGCAGGGAGCCCCTGGCCCGGAGACGCGAAGCGTCGGTAAGTGCGTTCCCACGCAGAGCGTGGGAACGAGAATTACGGGCTGCTCGCAAGCACCGGTCGAAACGTCACGGCATCGACCAGGATGTCTGTGCCGGAGACGATCGTGATCGTCGCGGGAATGTCCCCCATGACGGCGCTCGGCGGCGTGAATTCCAGCACGGCCTCGGTCCAGTCGGTCCCCACCCGGAATTGCTTCTTCGCGCTCCCCACCTGCACAACGACCTCGCCAGCCTGCGCGCATTTGAAATAGCAGGTGAACCGGTGCGCCACAGTAGCCGTCCCCAGGATCGGCGGCAGCACCGTCCGTTCCGATGTGAGAATCGCCGCGTGCTTCCCCTGTTTAGCATCCGTGCTCAATCGCGGCACCCATCGCGTCTGTCCCGACTGGTTGTGCCGCGTGAGAAAGGCGACGTGCGGTTCCTCGAACCCGCCCCATTCGGCACAGCCGTCGTAGTCGAGAACGGAGGCTTTCGCCTCGATGCCAAGCGCGCTCGAATCGACCCGCGCGAAGGGACTCGACGAGCGGATGCCTTTCCCGTCGACGACCGCAGCGCTGATAAAGCACGGGAGCCTGGCAGCGGGAAGCTCGACGCGACACGCGCGTCCCTCGACAACGGCAGGAATCGTATGCCAGTAACGCCCGCGCCAGTTGCCGGCTTCTCCGTAACTGGCAATCAGATCGGCCGCCGCAATGTCTCCCGACGAATTCCAGCGGGCGATCAGACGGCCGGCCTCATTGCGGACGGCGACGGGCGAGGGCTCGCTGAGCGCGGGTTTCCCCTGCAGATGAACGTCCAGCCACGCATAGAACTGGTCCTCCTGCATTCTCTGCGGCAGGGCGTGGTCCCAGTTGGGGAGCAGCATCAGGTGCTTCGGTCCCGCAGCCATCTCATACGACTGCATGATGCTCGACATCAGGTAGAAGCCGTCATTCGTGCCAGTGATCCACGCGATGGGGGTCTTCTTCGTGGGCAGGCGCCACGCCGGGTCGAGCGTTGTCCGCCAGCGCTCGCGCTGCTGCGCGGTGGGCGGCGTGCGGCCGTTCTGGCTTTGGCCGTCCCACCAGGCATTTCCAAGCTGCAGGCTCCCCGTGCCATACAGGCACGAGCCGGCTTTCAGGCGCGGATCGATGCCGATCATCAGCGTGGTGAAAAATCCGCCCCACGAGCTGCCGGCCATTCCAATGCGGCGCTGGTCGACCTCTGCGCGCGTTTCGAGAAACGAAACCGCCTTGAGGAGTGCAACTGCGCCGTGATAAATCGGCGCTCGCCTCGGGTCGTCCCCCAGTTCGAGCCCCGAATTGATCTGATAATTGCCGGTCGAGCGGTAGCCGGTCTGGGGAAAGTCGATGCACAGCACGGCATAGCCGCGCTTCGCGCCCGGCTCGGTGAAGGCCGGGCTGGCCTGGCCGAGTCCCCCCGGGTTCCAGATAAACGCCGGCAGCCCGCGCGCGCCCTTCGGGTACGAAAAGTACGCAAAGATATCGACGCGAGTCGCCCCGTCTTGCTCGGAGTGATAACGGATTTCTTCGGTGACGACGCCCTCGCGCTCGGTCGTCTTGAGCGTCGTGGCATCAAGCGGCGTGGCAATGAGCGCCGGGACGTCGAAGACCAGATCATCTGTTTTTGCCCCCTCCCCGCCCGCAGAGGAGTGGATCGCGGCCCCGGTCGCATCGCACACGCGGATCTGAAACTGCCACAACTGAGCCCAATCTTCGGTTCGCTCGTCCTGGCAGACCTTGAGCAGAATCGTATTCTTTCCCGACTTGAAACGGGCCGCCAGGCGATAGCGGTCGACTTCCGCCCGCATGTAGGTTGTCGTGGAATCCTGCGCGGGCTCCATATCGAGGTGGTATTTGTCGCGCTCGGCAACCAACCGGCCATTCACCCACACTTTCCACGCGTTCGATGAGCCCAGGCGCAGCTCGACCTTCCGGTCCGCATCACTGAAAAACTCAGCCGCCGCATAACACGCTGCGCTGCTCATCTTCCCGATCGCCCGGTTCAGGTCGACGATGCCGTAACGGTCGCTGGTGACAAACGGCGTCCACTTCACGTCGCCGTTCTTGCCCGCGTAGCACGAATCGAGGTCGATCTGTGTCTCAGGCGGGTACGTGGCGGCGTAGCCATTGTGATTCACGTTGTCGAACGGGCCGATCAGATTCCATTCCGTGATGAATCCCAAATGCCTTGGAAAGTTGACCGGCTGGCCCAGCCTTTCGAGCCCGGCCGAAATGACCTCGGCCTGGTCATGATCGCGAACACCCCCCAGCGCTTTCAGAAAAGACGCGCCGGCCTGTGTGGTTTCGCCGGCCTGTTCCTGGCGCAGGGCCTCGGCCATAAGCCGATTCACGGCGTCGCGCCGCAGTTCGAGGCTCGGGTCGTGCAGCATGTTGGGAACGAGCCGGTCGCCGGCTGTCGCGTCGCCGCGCGCCAGCAGGTCGAAAGCCAATCGCCGCCCGCGCGCAACGTGCGACGTGTCGAGAAGGAATGCCTCCAGCTCCCGCACGGGCAGCTTCTGGCCGCGGCCCATTTGCCGATCTGCAATGGTCTCGGCCGCGCTGCGCAGCCAGTTCGCCGCAAGCGGATTGGCGTCATCAAGCGCCGCCAGGATTTCCGGTAGCGCGCGTGCATCGGCGTCTGAAAGGCGCCGCCACGCCTGCCCCGCTTCGCGATGTCCCTTTCCTTCGGGACCAACCGCCCGAATCGTTTTCAAAAGCGGTGCGACGTCCTCGGCACGAAG
>JACQFH010000675.1 GCA_016200145.1 Planctomycetia bacterium
GTCGATTATGCGCACGCGAAAGGGATCATCCATCGCGATCTGAAACCGGCGAACGTGCTGCTGGACAAACAGGGTCAGCCCAAGGTGACCAACTTCGGGTTGGCCAAACAGACGCAGGGAGATTCCGGGTTGACGGGAACGGGGCAAATCCTGGGGACCCCCAGCTACATGCCGCCCGAACAGGCGGCGGGCAAGCTCGAAACAGTGGGGCCGCAGTCCGACGTCTATGCATTGGGAGCAATGCTGTACTGCCTGGTGACAGGCCGTCCGCCGTTTCAGGCCGCGACACCGATCGACACGCTCAGGCAGGTGCTTGAGCAGGAACCGGTGGCGCCCCGCCAGCTCAACGCGCAAATCCCGGTCGACTTGCAGACGATCGTTCTGAAGTGCCTCGAAAAAGACCCGCGCCGGCGGTATGGCAGCGCCCGCGAGGTGGCGAACGAGCTGCGCCGGTTCACAGTCGGAGAGCCCATTCTGGCACGGCCCGTCGGGCCGCTCACGCGTCTGGTGAAATGGAGTCGCCGGCGACCCGCGGCAGCAGCGCTCGCGCTCGTCAGTGGACTTGCGGCCCTGGCTGTTGCCGGCCTGGGGGTCGGCTCGCACTACTACTCGCAACTGCAAACGGCCCTGGGGCAGGCCGAAGAACAGCGTGGCGTCGCGCTGACCGAGCGCAACGAGGCCGATCGACAACGTGGCGAAGCCACTCGACAGCAAACCCGCGCGGAATCGAGTGAGCTGCTCGCCAAGCGCTACTTGTATGCTGCCGACATCGCGTTGAGCTGGAAAGCCTGGCAGTCGACTCAAATCGAGCGGATGCGCGCTCTGCTTAACCGCCAGCGACCGGAACCGGGCCAGCCCGACTTGCGCGGTATCGAATGGCACTATCTGTGGCGGGTCGGCAACGCCGAACGAACGCTGCCGGGACGCTACCCGATCGTCCGCGCCGCGACGTTCACTCCCGACGGCACGCGCCTGATCGCTGCCTGCCGCGCCGGTTCGAATCGGGAACCGGGCCAGATCCTGATGTGGGAAGTCGGTTCGAACAATCCGCCGACAGTCGTGTTCCGCGAAGAGCAGTCCAAAGGCCCGGATCACGGATTCTTTGCGGCGAACGACGTGGCCGTCTCGCCCGATGGCGAGATGATTGCCTTCGACGGCACAGCCGGTCCGCTGCTGCGCGACTTGGCTGGCCGCCATGCACCAAAGGTTCTCTCTGGTCACAAGGACTTTCTCCACAACGTCGTGTTTTCTCCCGACGGTTCGAAATTGGCCACGGGCAGTCTCGACAAGACGATCATGCTCCGGGACAGCTCCCGCGGAGAACTGCTGGCCACGCTGGAAGGGCATAAGCTGGGAATCCGGACGATGGCGTTTTCCCCCGACGGGTCATTGCTCGTAACCGGCGCCGGCGACGACCGGGCGCCCAGGTGGCTGCAGCTCGAGCAGGGAGAGCTCAAGCTCTGGAATGTGGCTGAACGACGTGAATTGCAAGCCTTTCCCAACGTGGGGAGCCTCGTGAACTCGGTCGCGTTTACTGCCGACGGCAATTCGGTCGTCAGTGCCAGTCTCAACGGCAAAGTGACGCTCTGGAACGCCCGGACGGCGGAAGTCGTGCGGAACTTTGGAAATCAGAATTCTCCCGTCTGGTCGGTCGATTTCTCGCCCGACGGAAGCTCGCTGGCCGCGGCGTGTGACGACGGCACGATTCGTCTGTGGAACGTCTCAGACGGCGCCGAGACGGCCGTCTTGAAGGGGCACGACGGCGCGGTGCGCTGGCTGAAGTTCAATCGCAAGACCGGCGACCTGGCTTCGGGCGGAATGGACGGCGCGCTGAAAATCTTGTCGTCGACGATCGATCCGGTGCGAGGCAATCTCGGGGAACACAGGTGGACGATCATTTCGATTGCATTTTCGGCGGACAGTCGGACGATCGCGTCGGCCGACTACAAAACCGTCCGTACATTCGACGCCCGCACCGGTGCCGCGCGTCTCACGTTCGACGGCGGGCATTGGATCACGGGCATGGCCCTGGCGCCGGATGGCGGCGTCATTGCCACCAGTGGCAACCGCGAGACGAATGGCGCCGGCCCCGGAATCGTCAAGCTCTGGGATGCGTCCACCGGCCGGGAAATCGAGACTCTCGATCCCAAGATCGGCCAATTCATCCGGGTCGCATTCTCTGCGGACTCCAGATTTCTGGCGGCGAACGGCACAGGGATCGAACGAGGGAAACCGCAGGCGACGATCTGGGAAGTCGGCAGCCGCAGGTCGCTCGGCACCTGGCACATCCAGGCGACGCCTGCGTTCTCTCATGACAGCCGGCTGGCAGCGATCGCAGGTCAAGAATCGGTGGTCATTCTCGATCTCGAATCAGGCCAGCCCCGGGCAACGTTGCCTGGTTCTTCGAGTGGAATCCGCGCAGTTCGGTTTGGACCTGATGACCGAACGCTCGCGGGCGGCTCCGAAGATGGGACCTGTGTCATTTGGAACATCGCGCAATTCGACGTCCGCAGCACCTGGAAGGCCCACGACCGGGCGGTGCGATCGCTGACATATTCCCCCGATGGTCAAACGCTTGTTACCATCAGCGATACCGAGACGCGCCTCTGGGACGTCGATCCGATTCGCCAGCGCGCCGAACTCTTGATCGGCAACTGTCCGCAGGTGTTCGCGCCCGACAGCCGGACTTTGATCACGGCGACCAACACCGTCTCGCTGTGGCAGGCAAGCACCGGCCAGGAACTGCTGAATCTCGCCGGGTACGGTGGCCTGCCGGCGACGTGCCTGGCATTTTCACCCGATGGCTTGATCCTCGCAGAGGGAGGCGGCTACCGCGATGAAAACGAAGGAGTCTACTTGTGGCGGATGGCTCCCCGCGCCCAGACTGATCCGGGTGCGAACAGTCAACGACACTGAATAATGGGAATCAATGCAGCACTACTTCAATACATCCCGCGCCACGCGGAGCATGTTGCCGCCGAGGATTTTCTGGATGTCGGCGTCTGAGAATCCGCGCTGCACGAGGCCTACGGTGAACAATGGCCAGTTCGTCCAGGCCAGACTCTCGCGCGCGGCGGGAGTCGTGATGAACGTCTCTGTCGGCCACAGGGCTTCCCAGCGCGTGCGCGATTTCGGGCGCGGCGGGATTTTCTTGTTTTCCGCGTCGGCGTTCCGAGACGTGTAGGCGATGTCGGTGCCGATGGCCACGTGATCGATTCCAAAGTGTTTGACGGCGTGGGCAATGTGGTCCAGAAACGCGGCGATGTCTCCCGATTTTCCCAGGAACTGGGGAATGCAGCAGATGCCGACCAGGCCGCCCGCCTCGGCGATCGCCCGCCCCACGTCGTCGGGCTTGCCGCGGATGTGCTTGTGCAGCGCGGCACAACTTGTGTGGCTGGCGACCATCGGTTTCTTCGAGGCCCGGGCCGCCTCGAAGCTGGTCTGCCAGCCCGAGTGGGCCACGTCCACAATGATTCCCAGGCGATTCATCTCTGCGATCACGGCCCGCCCGAAGTCGCTTAAACCGGCGTTCGCCGGTTCTGCGGCGCCGTCGCCGATCGTGTTCCGCCGCTGGTAGGTCAAATGCATCATGCGGATGCCGAGCTGAAAGAAGACCCGCAGATACCGCAGTTCGTCGGCGACCGACAGCCAGTCCTGTACGAGGGGCACGCCGTTTCCCGTGAGGTACAGGCACAAGCGCTGCTGCTTTTTCGCCTCGACGATGTCGTCGGGTGTCACGGCCTTCGAGACGCGCTCGCGGAGCATATCGGTGACATACGTGAACCGGGCCAGACGTTTCAGCAGGCGCAGCGGGCCCTGCCCCTCTTCCCCCGCATTCTGGAAGATGCACGTGACGCCCGCGGCCTGCCACGCGTGCAGGAACTCGTCGCGCTCCGCGGGATCGGAAACGCAACGGGTCATCGACATGTCTTCGGTCAGGTCCTGCAGCTCGGTTTCTGACGCGCCGGCGTCGACGGCGCTCTTCACCGCGTCGCCATCCACCGCCGCCCGCGGCGCGAATCCGTAGACGTCGAAAACCAGCGAATTCGCGTGCAGCTCGAGACCGCGCTGCAATTCCCGTTCGCTTGGCTTGAGGATGCCCAGCGCCACATCCCGGCAGTGGCGGATGTACGGGTTCTCTCGCACCGCAGCCGGTTCGATCGCGGTGTTTTTCTTGTCGTCCCCCGCTTCGACGACAGCCGCCCCAACGAGTGGCAGAGCCATCGATGCACCAAGAAAAGCGCGGCGATCCATGATGTCGCTCCCGTACTACAGAAATCGCGAGTGGCCGCGCTCTTCGAGGAGGGCGACCAGTTTGCGGAGGGCGGCTTCGTCTCCCTGGGGGGCAATCAGGGTGGCGTCGGGCGTGTGGACGACCACGAAATCCTTGAGGCCAATCGTCGCCACCAGGTGATCGCCGGTCGTGCGGATCACGCAGCCGGACGTGTCGATCTGGCACGTCGTGCCGGCAACCGTGTTTCCCGCGGCGTCGGTCCCCAGCACCTTGGGCAGCGCCTGCCAACTGCCCACGTCGTCCCACTCGAACGACGCGGGGATGACAATCACGCTGCCGGCCGGCGTGCCGCGCGCGGCTAGCGGCTCCAGCACGCCGTTGTCGATCGAGATCGAAGGCAATTTGGAAAACTCCTCGGCCAGGGCCGTTTCCCACCCTGCGGACTTCGCGCGGGCGGCGATCCGTTCGAGCCCGGCGTAGAGGGCGGGTTGAAATTCGGCCAGCAGTTCGAGGATTCGCGCGGCGCGCCACACGAAGATGCCCGCATTCCAGTAAAAGTTTCCGGTGGCGATGAAGGACGTCGCGGTGGCTTCGTCGGGCTTTTCACGGAACCGGCTGACAGCCCAGGCGGGCGGCCCATTTCCCCCGATGGGAGCGCCGCGCTCGATGTAGCCGTAACCGGTCGCCGGATACGCGGGGGGAATCCCGAACAGCACGCTCGCCTGCGGACGATCCTGAACGATTCGCACGGCCCGCTCGACCGTCGCGCGGAACTCGGCCTCGGGGCGGATGAGGTGGTCGGCCGGTGTCACGAGCAGCACTGCGTCGGGGTCGTCCTGGGCTACCTGCCAGGCGGCCAGGCCGATGCAGGGGGCCGTGTTGCGCCCGCATGGTTCGGGCACGACGTGCCCGCGGGTCAGGTGCGGAAGCTGCCGGTTCGTCTCGGCGACGTGGGCCGCGTTCGTGACGACGCTGATCTGTTCGACGGGAATCCAGGGATGGCAGCGATCGGCGGCCTGCTGCAGAAGCGATCGCTCGCCAGCCAGCGTCAGAAACTGCTTGGGCCGCGCGCGGCGGCTTTCCGGCCAGAACCGGGTGCCGCTGCCGCCGGCCATGATGATCAGGTGCAACATGAATTGGGATTTCGGAATTCGGATTTCGGATTTATTCTCGTTCCCACGCTCTGCGTGGGAACGGGCTTACGGACGCTCTGCGTCGCGTGTCGTTCGCCGTCGCGATGGAGCGAACAGCTCATCGGCAAACGCGACGCGGAGCGTCGAGACGTGCGTTCCCACGCAGAGCGTGGGAACGAGATTACTCCAAGTAAATCGGAGTGGTGAATTTCTGTTTAAGAACGAGTTTGCCCGCGAGCTGGTCGGGATCGAACGCGTAGA
>JACQFH010000676.1 GCA_016200145.1 Planctomycetia bacterium
CTCGCGGCGGGACTCGACGGCGTCGAGAACAAGATCGACCCGGGCCCCGCCAATCTCGGTAATCTCTACGAGCTGACGCTGGCGCAGATCGCCGAAAAGGGGATCAAGACGTTGCCGCAGTCGCTGAAGGAAGCCATTGAGGAACTGAAGCGCGACACAGTCGTCCGCGCCGGCCTGGGCGTGATCGCCGACGAATTCATCGACCTCAAGAGTCGCGAATGGGAAAGCTACGACCGCCAGGTCACACCGTGGGAGGTGGGGCAGTACCTGACGTTCTTCTAAATCCGAAATCCCAATTCCGAAAACATATTGCGGAGCGTTTTTGATGTCATTTCAACTCGATTGTCCTAACTGCGGCATCCGCCCGGTCTGGGAATTTCATTTCGGAGGGCCGTCGCGCAAGCGGCCCGAGCCGGACGATCCCGCGGTCACCGAGCGGCAGTGGGCAGAGTATCTCTACAACCGGCCCAATACGTGCGGCGAGCAGACCGAGTGGTGGTATCACCGTTCGGCCTGCAAAACGTGGTTCCTGGCCCGCCGCGACACGCGCACGGATCAGGTGCTCGAGACCCGGCTGTTTGCGCCGCAGGAGGCTGCGGGTGGCTGACTCTCACGAGGGCGTCGAGTTCGAGTTCGACGGCAAGACGATTCGCGCGCGGGCGGGGCAGACCGTGTCCGGCGCCCTGCACGCCGAGGGCGAGCATATTCTGTCGCGCAGTTTCAAGTACCATCGCCCGCGCGGCCTGCTGTGTGCTTCGGGGCGGTGCCCGAACTGCCTGTGTACGGTGAACGGTACTCCCAACGTCCGCATCTGCACCGTTCCGGCCGAAGAGGGGCTGGTCGTCAAAACGCAGAACGCCTGGCCGAGAGTGAAATTCGACCTGCTTTCGATCTTCGACCGGCTTCACAAGTTCATGCCGGTCGGTTTCTACTACAAGATGATGTACAAACCGCGCTGGATGTGGCCGGTGTGGGAGAAGTTCATCCGCCGGATCGCCGGGCTCGGGAATGTCGATCGCCGGACCGGCGGCGAAGCGACCTACGACAAGCTCAATCTGTTCTGCGACGTGGCCGTCGTGGGGGGAGGCTGGGCGGGCCTGAGTGCTGCCCGTGAAGCGGCGCGAGCCGGGATGTCGGTGACGCTTATCGACGATCAGCCCGAGCTGGGCGGCCACCTGCGGTTCGATCCGGACCTGGCCGATGCGGGCCTGGCCGACGTCATCCGCGATGTGCGCGAGAATCCCGCGATCCAGGTGTGGGATCGGGCGACCGTGTTCGGGCTGTACGAAGGGAATTATCTGGGGATCCAGCGCGGCAATCGGATGATCCGGCTGCGTGCCCGCGAAGTGATCGTCACCACCGGCGGTTGGGAACGCCCCCTCGTGTTCGAAAACAACGACCTGCCGGGAGTGCTGCTCGCCAGCGCCGCGCAGCGCCTGTTGCACCTCGATCACTGCACCTTTGAAGGGGACGCGGTCGTCGTCACCGACAATGCGCAGGGCTATCGCGTGGCGCGGCAACTGGCCGCGGCGGGAACGAACATCGCGGCGATCGTCGATGTCCGCGAGAATCCGCCGGCGTCGGAATTCCAGGTGATCAAGGAACGGACTCTGGCGCGCGCGCGCGGCGCGCGCCACGTCACCGGCGCCGTCGTGGGCCGGTTCTCGGGCCAGCCGCAATCCACGATTCCCTGCCGCTGGATCATCCAGGCGGTCGGATTCACGCCGGCCAACTCGTTGCTCTATCAGAACGGCTGCAAGCTACGGCACGACGAAGCGCGCGATCATGGAATCGTCAAGACCTACGCGCGAGGCACGCAATCGGCAGGCACTGTGAACGGCCACCACGATCCCGCGGCCGCGGCGCTCGACGGGCGCTGCGCCGGCCTGGCCGCCGCCGCGGCACTGCGCCCCAATGATTCGGGCCTGTCGGCCAGCCGCGACGAATTGGCCGCGAAGCTGGCCGCGTGGCCTGCGGGAGAAATGACCTCCCGGCACTACGTTTCGCCGGCCCAGGCGAAAAAGAAGTTCGTCTGCCTGTGCGAAGATGTCACTGAAAAAGACGTGTGCGATGCGATCGCCGAAGGCTACTCGAACATCGAGACCCTCAAACGATATTCCACCGTCAGCATGGGGCCGTGCCAGGGAAAGATGTGCCAGGGGGCGTGCATCGCGATCTGTGCGAGAGAGAATCAGCAGAGCATCGAACAGACGGGGGTGACCACCTCACGGCCGCCCGAACAGCCGCTGCCACTGGGGCTGCTCGCGGGGCGCGCGCTGCACTTCTCGCTCGTGCGCCGCACTCCGATGCACGACTGGCACCTGCGGAACGGCGCCACGATGATGGACGCCGGCAACTGGAAGCGCCCGCAGGTCTACACCACCGTCGAGCAGGAGTACGAAGCGGTCCGCGGGCGCGCCGGGCTCGTCGACGTTTCGACCCTTGGCAAGATCGAGCTGCGCGGCCGCGACGTCGTCAAGTTCCTCGAGTTCATCTATCCCAATCGCTTCGAGAATCTCGCAGTCGGCCGCGTGCGCTACGGCGTGATCTGCGACGACGCGGGCATTCTGCTCGACGACGGCACGATCGCCCGGCTCGACACCGAGCGGTTCTTCCTCACGACCACCACGGGCAACGCCGACGCCATCGACAGTTGGTTCCGGTCGTGGCTGGCCGGCAAGCCCGGCCTCGACGTGCGGCTCACAAACATCTCGGGCAGCTACGCGGCGATGAACCTCGCCGGACCGCGCAGCCGCGACATTCTGCGAAAACTCACCGACGCCGACGTGTCGACCGCCGCAATGCCCTATCTGGCGGCGCGGCAGTGCGACGTGGCCGGTGTGCCGGCGATCATTTTGCGGGTCGGTTTCGTCGGCGAGCTGGGCTACGAGATTCACGTCCCGAGCCAGTTCGGTGTGCACATTTGGGAAGCGATCATCGAAGCGGGGAAGGAATTCTCGCTTGTCCCATTCGGCGTTGAAGCGCAGCGCCTGCTGCGGCTCGAGAAAAAGCACCTGCTGCCGGGCGTCGATACCGACGCGCTGTCGAATCCGCTCGAGGCCGACCTGCCGTGGATCGTCAAGCTCGACAAGCCCGACTTCGTGGGGCAGCGGTCGCTGGCCCGCGCCTCGGCGCGCGGACCGCGGAACCGGCTCGTCGGGTTTCGAATCTCCGGCGACCAGATTCCGCAGCCGCCGGCGCTGATCATGCACGAAGGCAAGCTCGGCGGGCGCGTTACGTCTTGCTCGTTTTCGCCAGCCGCAGGTTGCGCAGTCGGCCTGGCGTGGGTTCCTGCGGCCATCTCGCACAATGGCGACCGAATTCAGATCCAGGTCGACGGCCAGACCATCGTCGCCGTCGTCCAGGACGAACCCTTCTACGATCCCCCCGGTGAAAAATTGAAAAGCTGAAATTCCAAATTCTGAATGTCTAAGGAAATCCGAAATCCAAAATTCGAAATCCGAAATCACCTGATGCCGCCCTATTCCTCTCCGATTGCCCAGAGCCCGCTGGTCGACATGCACCACCGCTGCGGTGCGCATGTCGAACGCCGCGACGGCTGGCTGATGGCTGTCAAATACCCCGATGAACCTGGCACGATCGGCAATGCGCTCGTCGACCTCGCGCATCGTCCGACGATTGAGATCAACGGGCCCGATGTCGCCACGCGGCTCAGCGCCCTCTGCGGCGCCGATGTCCCCGTGCGGCAGATCCGTTCAGCAGACGAATGGCACGCCTACCGGCTGACGCCGGGGCGAGCGATCGTTTTCGGAAAAATCCCCAGGCAGGTTTCCGACGCGCTCGACGTCACCGGTGGCTGGGTGTCGCTCGCCCTGTGGGGGCCGGATGCCGAGCGGCTGCTCAACAAAATCACCGCCGTCGACCTGCGCGAGCGAACACTGCCCGTCGGTGGCTGCTGCCAGGGACCGATCTTTGGCGTCAACACTTTGTTCGGCCGGTTTGCGCGGCGCTTCGAGCTGCATGTCTGTTACGACTCCGCCGAGTTCCTGTGGGAGGTGCTAATGGACGCCGGCGCCGAGTTTCACCTGAAGCCCGCCGGCATCGACTACGCCGCACGCCATTTTGTTTGACCAAAGGGATGAATCGGTAATGACAGCCCCCCGGATGTGGCGCCAGCACGAACTCAAAGACTCCTACGATGTTGTCGTCATCGGCGGCGGCGTACACGGGCTGGCGACGGCTTACTACCTGACGAAAATGGGGGTCCGCGACGTCGCCGTGCTGGAGGCCAAGTACCTCGGGTTCGGCGGTTCGGGGCGCAACACGGCCATCGTCCGCTCGAACTATCGCACGCCCGAGGGAATCGCCTTCTACGACATGTCCGTGCAGCTCTACGAGAAACTGGCCGCCGATCTCGATTTCAACGTCATGTTCTCGCAGCACGGTCACCTGACGCTGGCTCACAACGAGCGCGGCGTCACGGGGCTGACAGAACGGGCCCTCACCAACCAGATGATGGGCGTGAATTCTCGGATCATCTTTCCCGCCGAGATTCAGGAGATCGTTCCGGACCTCAATGTCTTCGGGCATTGCCGGTTTCCGATCATGGCGGCCCTGTACCACCCGCCCGGCGGCATCATTCGCCACGACGCAGTCGTCTGGGCCTATGCGCGCGGGGCCGATCGGGGCGGCGCCCAGATTCATCAGCAGACGGAAGTGAACGCGATTGAGGTGCGAAACGGGCGAGTGGAGGGAGTCGTCACCAACCGCGGACGGATCAAAACGGGCACGGTCGTCAACGCCACGGCCGGATATGCCGGGATTATCAGCGGCATGGTGGGGCTCGAAATTCCCATCGAGACGCATCCCCTGCAGGCCTGCGTGACCGAGCCCCTCAAGCCGTTTCTGAATTCGGTCATCGTGTCGTCGACGTTGCACGTCTACGTCTCGCAGACTGATCGGGGCGAACTGGTGCTGGGCGCCGAGGTCGACGATTACGCCAGCTATTCGCTGCGCGGCACACTGCACTTTCTGGAAGGGGCCGCGCTCCATCTGCTCGAATTGTTCCCGTTCCTCGCCAGCGTCAAGGTGCTGCGGCAATGGGCCGGACTGTGTGATATGACGCCCGACTATTCCCC
>JACQFH010000649.1 GCA_016200145.1 Planctomycetia bacterium
AGGATGTCCACGAAACACACGAAAAACACGAAAAGATGTTTCAAAAGAAAAAGTTGTTCTACGGGAATCGGTCGATGCGTTGCACGGCGTTGCGGGGCGCGGTTAAACGATTTCGTGCGTCAAATCCGAATTCCCACGTCCGAAATCCGTGTTTCATCCGTGTTTCATCCGTGGCTAAGAGTCACTTGTCGCTCGTCTGCTTCCGCGCCTTCAGCGAGTCGATTTTTCCTTCCTGCAGGATCGGCAGGTAGCGATTGGGGATCGCCAGGATGAAGCAGCCGACGGAGGTGCCGTAGAGCTGGCCTGGCTTGCCGGAAACGTGCTGCGTGTCGGTCCACCAGCCGTCCTGCTGTGGGTTGGTGGCGTCGAGCTTCTGGGCCGCCACCAGCGCGTCGCGGATTTTCGGATAGCAGTCTTCCCATGCCTTGCCCCCCACCTGATACAGCGCCTGCCCGGCGTAATATAAGGTGTACGCGTCGACCGGCAGTTGACCGCTGTGGTTCCCCTCGGGCTTGAGCGGCGCGAATTTGGCCACCAGCACCTGCATGTTGCGCTCGATGCGCCAGTCGTCGTACTCGCCGAACTCCTGCAGGCAGACCACGCCGCACGCGGCCATCGCCAATGAGGCGCGGTTGCCGTCGTAGGTGAATTGCCCCGGCTCGGCCCGCACGGCCGGGTCGTCGAAATTCTGTTTGCCGCTGGCCGCGCGGTAGTGCTCGCGCACGCTCTTGATCGCCAGGTTGATGACCTCCGGCGAGACTTCGAGCCCGCTGTCGACGGCGCTCCGCAGGGCCTTGGCCTGCATCACGGCCAGCGACAGGTCGTGCCCGCGCTTCTGCCGGCGGGCCTGGTAGTCCCAGCCGCCGTTTTCGCATTGCGTGAACGCGATCAGCTTGAGCGCCCGGTCGAGCACGGGGCTGATCCGCGGATCGCTGGTGATGCCATACGCCTGGCCGAGCACGAAGCACGCCAGGCCGTGGTTATACATGTCGCGCTGCGCGGCGGAGATATTCAGCAGGCCCGACGGCTTGGCGTTCTTGAGGACGTAGTCGAGGGCTTTTTCGACGGCCGGGCCGTACTTGCCGTGGCCGGGCCGGTGCCCGGCTGACAGAAACGCGAGCGCCCCCATGCCGACGAGGCCCAGGTCGTTCGACTCCCAGTTCCCCTCCGGCCCCTGGTTGGCCGCCAGCCACTTCAGCCCGCGCTCGAGCGCCGCGTCTCCTTCCGGCGTGACTTCCCACTCGCCTTCCGCCCGGGCGCAATGCGGCGCACAGGCAATCGCCAGTGCCATGCAGATCACAATCCAGCGCTTCATAACGCCCCCTTCCGTCCCGGAGGTTCTCGATCGGCCCGAACGCGAGACGATCGTATCAGGTGCGGCGGCGCGCCTCAATCAGCGACCCCCCGTGGCCGATGCTGCCTGCATCGACGAAAACCGACCCCTGCCGGTCATCCGCGTCCCCAGTCCCTGTCTTGTTTCCAAAAAGAACCCACGGATGGCGTGGCAATCCCACGGATGACGATGGAGATCTCAAGAGAAATGGGAACGCACCATCGTGACAGGTTCAGAGAGCCACGGATGAAATACGGATCGAACACGGATTAAAGAAACTCGCTTCGTATCCGTGTTTCATCCGTGTTTTATCCGTGGCTAATTCGGTGACGTCTTTTGCAGCGACACCTTCTTCAACATCGTGCGGCAGATGAATGAGATTCTTCAGCTATTGGCCCGCGGATCGGCGCTCTTGTGACGGCCCGTAGCCAGGCAAACTGATTCACCTGCCGGCAAGCCGGCAGGGGTCTTATTTCTAAAAGCTACCCGCGCAAGCTACGTAAACTCGTTCACCTGCCGGTGAACCGGCAGGGGTCTCCGATCAGTGTTCGACTGAGGCCTACTCCGTCTCGCAAAAAGCTAAGCGTGCCACCGACGCGGGGTCGGTGGGGACCGCTGCGCAACAGAGTGGAATCGAGAAAGTTGTGAGTAGATAAGGAACGACGGGACGGCACGGGCAGGTTGGAAACCTGCCCCACGGAATCTCCTTGTCTCCCCCTCTCCTTGTCTGCAT
>JACQFH010000611.1 GCA_016200145.1 Planctomycetia bacterium
AACACAGGCCGAGCATTTCCCAGTCGTGGACGCGCCCACTCGCCAGTTTCTCGCTGGAATACTGCCAGAGCAGCGATCCGTCGGATTCGCGCAGGCACAGCAGCACGCCCAGGTCGACCTTGGCCGGATATCGCGGCAGTCGCCCACCCGCGTTATTCGTGCCGACGTAGATCTGGCCGTTGGCGACAACGACATTTCCGTACGTCTGCGACCCGAGCGGGGCGCTCCATTTGATGTTCCTGCCGGTCGCCACGTCCCAATCGATCGGGACGCGCGGGCCCTGCGGTGCGTTATTGCGGTGCGTCGATCCCCCCAGTTGGGGCCAGTCGCTGCGACGGACGCCGCGGTTCGGCCGGTGGTCCGGTGGCCGTCGGGCATTCTCATCCGCCAGAATCCACGAGGCGCAGACAACCGCTGCCATCGCGCCAATGACGATCGGCACCCGCATGCCGGTGACACGCATTAATTCGTGCACTGAATTCTCCGACTCGCGACGTCAATCCTGGTTTTCGATCCCCGACAGCAGCGACTCGACCTCAGCTAGGGCTGTTCCGCCAGTTTTGCCTGTGCTGCAGACGTACGCCGAACCCAACGTCTGGCGGATGCCTCTTCACCCAATGCGGTGTCCCAGATGACGACATTTCCATCTCGATAGCCCCAACCTGCCGCCAGACTTTTTCCATCGCGGCTGAATGCAACGGAATAGGCACGATGACCAACGTTAGTCGTGCGCGTGATTTGATCAGTCTTGGTAATGACTCTCTGCTTTGCATCCGCAACCTTGAGTTGCAGAACATTCTGGCCGGTGATGGAATCCCAAATGTGGACGGCGTTTGAATTCGCCGATGCCAGTAACGCCCCGTCGGGACTGAAATCGACGTCAAAAACATATTCGTCTCCTTCCGTTCGAAGACTGTGCAACTGGATGCCCGATTCCGTATCGAAAATCTGAATCAGATCTTTTGACTGACCTCTGCGCCCTTCGGCAACGGCAAGCCGCCTGCCGTCGGGGCTGTAGCGCAGGCGATTCGCGGCGGTGTTAGTGGGAATCGATCGCGTCCGATTGAGGCTCCTGGAATCTAAAACAAAGACGCGGTCCGCATTGGCGCCGGCAACGGTAACCTCGTTTCCGTTTGGATGAACGGCGATCCCGGTGCCTCCTTCGGACGTTTCAACGATGAGCTGCACCGGCTCGATGTTCCACAAAGCGGTATGATTGGAGCCTGTTGTATAAAGGTGACCGTCCGCGCTGAACGCGATGTCGTAACCGGGGCGATCGACCGAGGCCAACTCGCGGAGATCAGACAGGCGCCAGACCCTGAATCCCTTGCCGCCAATCGCCGCAATCAGCGATCCGTCGTGGCTGAACGTGACGCTGTTGACGTCCAAATTTGTGGTGTGGCCATCCGCAGCCTCGCCATTGAAACTGTCTGGCAGGCAACAGACCAGTTCTCCCGTTGCGATGTTCCAGACCTTCAATCCCTCGGATGCAGCATCGGCTCCAGGCTGTGTTGTGCCGCGGCGCCCGGGGACCGAAGCCAGGTGGATTCCGTCAGGGCTCATGGCAACGCGGAAGACATCGCCGCGGTGACTGCCGATGGAGAGCCCTTGAAAATCGGTCGCTGTGTCCCAAACCAACGCCGCGCCAGCGCCGAGACAGGCAAGCCATCGCCCGTCGCTGCTGAACGCCAGCATTTGAATCGGGTCGCCCTCCCAGGGAAGGACTCGCACGACGTCGCCGGTTGCGGCCGACACGACAATAACTCGGCAGACGATGTCTTTTCGAGATCCACGCCATTGAATCGCGACGGCCACACGTCCGCCCGCTGTATTGGAAGCACGGCTCAACAGTTTCGCGCTTCCGGGAGGCAATCCTTCGAAACTCAAGTCCAGCGCGCGAGCCACGGCCCTGTCGATCGTGGTCTGCTCGGCCGGGGTGAGTGTGCTGTTTTCCTCGGTCAACGGGAAGGAAATGTCCTGTCCCTGAAGTGTCAATGACAACTTGCCGGCAACGAGATCGTTGCGGCGATCGAGTCCAAGATTTTCCCAGACAGGATGGAATTGCTTCTTGTAATAATGCCACTCCCATGAACGATGCTCGGCCGGGCATTGCTCGAGGAATCGCTCCGCGGAGTTCAGCTCGCCCGTCTTAAGCATTATTCCGGCGAGGCGCACATAGGTCTGCGACAACCGGCGCTGTTCCGTCAGGAGTGTCCGGTTCAACTGGTCGCGCCGCGATTCCAAGTCGTCAATTCCCAACTGCAGCGACTGACTGCGCTGCTGTTCATCTTTCAGGAGCTGCAGGGCACGCTGTGCCTTCTTCTGCTCGTCCACGGCGTTCGCTGCCTCTCGCAGGGCTCGCTCAGTTTCGGTGAGCGCCCGGTCGGCGTTAAGTTCGGCCCGACGCCATTCCGAATCTGCGCGTCTCCATTGCCAGGCTACGGCGGCGAACCCGACCACAAAAACCAATCCCAGAGCGGCCGTGAGACCCGTCAGCACCGGATTGCGGCGACACCACCGCCACGTCCTCTCGATCGAGCCCACGGGCCTCGCCAGGATTGGCCGGCCGTCGAGATAGCGCTGTAATTCGTCCGACAATTCGCGAGCCGAGCGATAGCGCCGCGAAGGCGATTTTTCCAGGCATTTGAGAACAATCGTGTCGAGGTCGAGCGGAACCGCCCGGTTGAGCTGCCGTGGCGGGACCGG
This sequence comes from Planctomycetia bacterium, assembly GCA_016200145.1. Classification (GTDB taxonomy): domain Bacteria; phylum Planctomycetota; class Planctomycetia; order Planctomycetales; family Planctomycetaceae; genus JACQFH01. The sequence continues at coordinate 2,707 of JACQFH010000611.1, forward strand.
CTCCTCTTTCTGAACCTGCAGCAGAGTTTCCACAGCCGTGGCTGCCTGGAACGGAGGACGCCCGGTCAGCAGGCAGTACAGAATCGCGCCCAGCGAATAGACGTCGGAGAATCGCCCGACGGCGCTCGCTTTTGCGGCCGCCTGCTCGGGAGGCATGTAGCCGGGAGTGCCCAGAATTTGCCCGGTGCCAGTGAGATCCGAAACGCTTTCGGTCAGTTTGGCGAGTCCAAAGTCGGTGACCCGCGGCTTGCTCTGCCGGTCGAGCAGGATGTTCCCTGGTTTCAAGTCGCGGTGAATGACGCCACTGTCGTGGGCGTACTGCACCGCTTCGGCGACGGCCCGAACGATTTCCGCCGCTTCCCGGGGTGGCAACGGACCCTGGGCGACCCGCGCCGATAAGCTCACACCTTCGATAAATCCCATCGAGAAATAGTGTTGCCCGTCATGGAGTCCCACCTCGTAGATCGGCACGATTCCTGGGTGATCGAGCTTGGCCGCCGCTTCGGCCTCGGTATGAAAGCGCTCGACATCAGCGGGCGAGGCCAGTTGGCCGCTGAGGATCATCTTGATCGCCACAATCCGGTTCAGCGTCACCTGCCGGGCCTTGAAGACGACTCCCATGCCGCCGCGGGCAATCTCTTCCAGCACTTCGTAATCGCCGAAGTATCGGAAGTTCAGCGGTAAGACGGCAGCCGGAGCGGGGTGGACATGCGTCGGCTCGCACAATGGCGCGGCCAGGCGATTCATCCGATCGTGATCGGCAAAGAACTCGCGCAATTCGTCCGCCAGTTCGGGATGGCGGGCCAGCAAATCGTCCCGGTTCGGGTTCTGACCGCTTTCGAGCGCGCGCAAATAGACGGCCAGGACTTCGTCGAGGACGCCAGGTTGAGAGGGCAAATCAGGCCGGATCGGGTTGTTCTTCTCGGGCATCAGGGGAATG
>JACQFH010000612.1 GCA_016200145.1 Planctomycetia bacterium
CAGCTCAGCCACCGTCTTCCCTTTCACCTTAGAGCCGGCCTTGAGCTGTGCGACAGGGATCGTCACCAGCGGCGTGCACTGGTAAGCTGCCAGCAGGTGCGGTTCGCCGCCGATGTTGAAAGGCACGAACGTGCGGACCGGGGCATTCGTTTCGAATTTGCCGTGCGCCCCGTGATAGATTTCGACGCCGGCGCCCGGATCGGGGCCGGTGAACGGGAAGGCGATCGCCCGCAGCGTGGACGGGAAGCCTTCGTTCGACAGGCCAGCGACAAACACCCGGCCTTCGACGAAGTGCAGGTCGGTGATCGCATCCTGCCGCAGCGAGTTGCCGCGGCCGTCCTTCTTATCGGCTGCCGGTGCGTTCACGAGAGCGACCTGGGCGTACGAGACTTTGTCGAGATTGAGCAGGTCCAGCTTGCCGGCGCTTGTGACCGTGGCGATGACGGCTTGAGCATCCGGCCCTTTGCCGCGAGACACGCTCAGGAACGCCGTGCCGGTTCCCGGCTGGACAGCGATGTCGTTGATCAGCACGTCTTCCGCCTTGATACCCAGGAGGCCCGCCAGTTTGGCATCGAGGCCTTCGAGTTTGATCGGGGCGGCTTTGGCCGGAGTTCCCGGATCGACACCGATGGCAAAAAGCTGTGCCCCCATCGAGTCGCCGACGAATAACACGCCGGCCGGGCCGAACGCCAGCGGGCCGGCCGATTTCAATTCGGCCTTCCCGGTCTTGTCGAGCCCTGCGATTTTCTCGGCCGCACCGGCGCTTCCGGCGGAAAGTCCCAGAGCCAGTGAAAACAACACGGTGAATGACGACAGTCGAATCATGGCGGGTTCCTCGATTGGGGAATATGAGAGGTAAGCCGTGAGAATTGCGAACAAATGCTGCAAGCCGCCGCGCGCGTGAGAGATCTCGCAGGCGGTTGGACGAAAGCGTACCAAATCCCGTACGAATTCAACACCAACCCGAACCAGTGGTGCTGCCGTAATTTGTGGTGCAGGCGTCTCGTCGGACGCGGTGCGGCTTTGCACCACAATTCCATGATGCACCATAATTCGGCGGGTTGCACCACAATTCGGACTGGCGCGCAGTTTTGGAGCTCTCTGTAGCCGTGCACAATTAAATCCGAAAGAAAAATTCCTCGGGAATTCTCGCGCAGAATCGACATTGGCCGAAATTCGGGGTTGACACCCGTGGCGCGGTCGTCATGATATCGCCCCGAATTTGGCTGGCCAGCCGAACATTAAGAGCGTAATCGCAAAACCGCGTCTCCCCCTCGTGCTCTGGCCAGCCAATGGGAACGCGGTTTTGTTTTTTATTTGCCAAGGATGGCCCGCACGGTTTCGACCGTCGCGGGTTTTTTGTTTTCGGATTTGTCGATTTGTGAGAATTCGGGTTGACGCTACCACGCACTCACTGCTTTGATTCCCGGCCTGCGTGGAGGAGCGGTCGTCAACAAAAAAACCCCGGTGACTGGAATCACCGGGGTTCACGAAAGACTGCCAGTCTAACTCCCAGTCCCTTTGCGAAAAGAAAGTGAGGTGTGACCGACAAACATCAGCGGCCCCGCGTTAGCGGGGTGCGGTAGGTCACGGTTGAAGCTCGTAACTTCAGCCGTGACTGATCCGCAAACTTTTAGTCCGACCGCATCGCCAAGTGGTTAAGGCAACTTCCCGGCAGGGAGTCATTCGCAGGTTCGATTCCTGCTGCGGTCTTTCTGCGCGCTGATTATCAGCTTTTTCGGTTCCGAGTCAATCGTTTCTCCGCTGATTTCAAGAGAATCTTTCGTGCCCACTCAGAAGTGGTTTCGCTGTCCGCATTTGCGGCAGAGTCGATTATCTCCCGCTCAGCCGGCTTTAGCCGTACTCGGAGCGGTTTTCCCCGTTTTTCGTCGTCATCGAGCCGTTTGCGTCCCATGCCAACAAATGTAGCCACATTTATTTTCCTGTCAATCGAGAAAAATGTGGCTACATCTATTGCGTGTGTTTATAAACGTGGCTACACTTATATTCGTAGTCGGAAGTTGTCGTCAGTCGAATCCGAACCACGAAAGAGAGACAGCCATGAACAACCCCAGAGAAGAACGCGGCCTTGTGATTGCGGCCTTGTGCAAGCTGAACAAGACGCCGGAATGCTGGTTGGTTCCATCGCAGTCCGCAACGGACCGGACTTATCGCGTCAACGTCGAGAAACAAACCTGCACCTGCCCGGATCATCAGGAAGCCGGGTTTAAGTGCAAACATCTTTACGCGGTCGAGTTCACCGTGAAACGCGAAGTTCACGACGACGGGTCAGTCACCGATACCCGAAGCGTGACGTTCACAGAAAAGGTGACGTACAAGCAGGATTGGCCGGCGTACAATCACGCGCAGGCCACAGAGAAACGTCGTCTCCAAATCCTGCTGAACGATCTGACACGGAACCTTGCCGATCCGCCGCGCGACCCGTCGCGCCGTGGTCCGAAACCGCACCGCACCTGCGATGCGATTTTTTCGATGGCGTTCAAGGTTTACTGCGGAATGAGTTCTCGGCGTTCCATGACGGACATCGACGACGCGCACGAACAAGGGCACCTGACCCGCCCGATTTCCGTCGCGCGGCTTTGGGGATTTTTCGAAAATCCCGGCTACACGCCGATCCTGAAAAACCTGATCGCTCTCAGCGCCGCGCCGTTGCGGGCGGTCGAGACACAGTTCGCGATTGATTCGAGTGGATTCGGCAGCAGCCGCTATGAGAGATGGTACGACAAGAAATACGGAATCACGAAACTCCGCTGCAAATGGGTCAAAACGCATATCGCGTGCGGGGTCAAAACGAACGTCGTTACGGCTGTTCGGATTCTCGATGAATTCGCGGCAGACTCGCCGCAGTTTATTCCGCTCGTGAAGGAAACCCGCCGCACGTTTGAAGTCAGCGAAGTCAGCGCCGACAAGGCATACGGCTCACTGGCGAATTTCGAGGAAGTCGCAGACTGCGGCGGTCAAGGATTCATCGCGTTCAAGTCTGACGCGACCGGCGGCGCTGGCGGGGAATACGAGCGGGCGTTCCATTTCTTCCAGTTCAACCGCGACGAATACATGAAGCAGTATCACCTGCGGTCGAACGTCGAAAGCACCTTCTCAGCGATCAAGCGGAAGTTTGGCGATTCGGTGATGAGCAAGACCGACACAGCCATGACGAACGAGGTACTGTGCAAAATTCTCTGCCACAACCTGACCTGCCTGATTCAGGAACAGGAAACGCTGGGCATCGCGCCGATCTTCTGGAAGGACGATACGGCGGGAATCGAGGATTACCGGGCGCTGCTGCCGATGACTGGGTTGCGAGGGTAGTCACTCGACGGAAATGCCTCACACCCACCATTCGACGTAAGCACGGAAGCCTTCGAAGCACCAGTTTGGTGCTCGCTCAATTATCTTGACGAGGGGCCAGTAAACGATGCTGATCGTTCGCGTCACGAGAACTGGATTGTCGAGTTTGATGCAGATCATCGACACCGGCCCGGCGCTTAATGGGTACCACAGGATCGCGACAGCCAGCCCCCATGCCGTCCACTTCGCCCACCGCTCTTTCCGATTGACGATCCGCACCGTCAGCCAGACCACGAACGTGCCAAAGAGGAATCCGAATATCGCGAGGGCTTTGAGCATGTCCAACAGTCTAACGCGGTGGCGCGAGGGCAGATAGCCTGCTATGATCGGTTGCACCGCAATTCAGTGCCCTGCATCACAATTGCGGGCGGAATCGGAAATGTGGTGCAAAGCCGACGCGGTGCGGCTGAGATCCGCCTGAGGCGGACACCACAATTCCATCAAATCAGGACACGAACCCGAACCACTATTGACCGGGGCCGGTCCTGCCTTCGTTACTGTGGTGATGAATCGTGAAACGGGTTTGGCAGTCTGTCGTAGATTCGATGTCAGGTTGGCATCCGATTGATTCAAGTGACAACACGCTCCGGGAAGGCAGACTGGCAGTGATGTGTCGTAAATCATTTACCCATTAAACTTTAAGGAATATCGTGATTCGCGATGCATTTTTGGCACATTCATTGCTTTGGTTAGCATGCAAATGAATTTCAGGCCGGCAACCGGCCGACAGGGGGATGCCATGAAGAAACAACGCAAAGAACCGGAAGCCGAGGCAGTTGTCACACTGAAGATGTGGACGTACGACGGGGTCCGCAAGGCGGTTCCGTACTTTCGTTCGCTGGTGCAGTCGCTGCGCGAAGGTTGGCTGGAGATGCGGCAATCGCAGGAGCAGCTCAAGCGCCTCGAATCGCGACACGGACGTGCCGATCGCGACTCGCTGATCGCGGTTGAAGAAGCGAAACGCGAACTGACCCGCGCCGAAGCCAAGCTCGAGGAGATTATCCAGGAGATGCTGGGACTGAGCGCTTACTGCGTCGATCCACGTGCCGGGCTGACGGTGGTCCCGTTCCTGCGCGGCAAAGACCTGGCGTGGTTTGTGTTCGACCTGTTCGACGAAAACGGAATTGTCGGGTGGCGCCTGTATTCCGATCCGATTGAAACTCGCCGGCCGCTTGCGGAACTGGAGCAGGCGGAGCCAGTGACGCCGGCGGGGGCGTAACTGAGTACTCAGTTGTGATGCTTCAGAAACGTCTGCACGATTTCGGCGCGCATTCGCTGATTCAGCTCGGCGGTGATCAGATCGAAATGATTTCTGCCGGGGATGATCTCGACGACGGCGTCGCTTTTGAGCTTGGCCAGTGACTCTTTGAGGAGCCGCGTGGCCCCTTCCAGATAGAAGGTGTCGACCTCTCCCTGGAAGACGTGCAGCTTGCCCGCCAGTTTGGGACCGAGGTCGCTCCAGTTGCGCTCGAGAATCAGCCGGATGTCGTACTTCTCCCAGGTGCGGGCCACGCTGGTGTCGACGGCCCCGGTATCGCGATTCCAGGCGCGCAGCGGTTTGCCGTCGGCGCCGCGCGGGCTGAAGGACGCTTCGAAGCTGTGAAGCTGGCCGCCGAAGCCCAGCACTTCCTCGGTGTGATCGAAGTCGTCGTACCACAGCACGACGCGCCCGCCCATGCGGGCCAGCGGCCGGCGCTTGTCGGCCCGGTCGTGGTACATGTTCTCGCCCTCGCGATACATGTCGATCACCTGAAAATCGCGGAAGTCGACAGGGTCGGGGGATGTGCTCCACGTGCCGCCGAACACGTCGGGATACATGACTTGCAGCCACAGGCTGCTCCAGCCCCCCGACGAGTGGCCTGTCAAAAAGCGGGCGGTCGGCGCGGCGACGGTGCGAAATTTCTGATCCAGCTCGGGGACGAGTTCTTTGACGAGAGCCGCGCCCACCGGTCCGTTGTTGGCCGAGTCGGCAAAGACGTGGTGCCCCAGCGGGCAGCTTGGGTCGAGCGTCACGCGCAGAAACTCGACGCCCCCTGCGTTCTTTTCCTGGACGGGTTCGGTGAACCGCCGGGAGACGTGCGTGCCCCCGAATCCTGGGACTTCCAGAATCACGGGGTAGCGCCGCTCGGGTTGATCGTAGTAACTCGCCGGCAGCAGCACCGACCCGCGCACGGAAACGTCGCGCTTGTGAAAATCGCTGAGAAGCTTGCTGCGGACCGAGACCAGCTTGAACCAGCGGTTCTCGGGGAACGGCTGCTCTTCGACGAGCTTGTCGATGGACAGATCCTGCGGCGCGTCGCGCCCGCCGGGGGGCGCGACGGCGACGACAGCCGAGAACCCATTGCCGGGGCCGCGCCCCACGACGCGCTCGTAAGGATTAAAACGCGCCACAGCCTGAACGCGATGGCCCGAGAGATCGAGCTCCGCCACCGGCTTGGGATGGGACCGCACGCGGCTGCCCGCCGCCGCGCCGATCGCCAGCAGCTCGTTCGGTTTCCAGTTCTCGACGTCGATCGCCAGCAGAGGTTCCGGGTTGAACCAGTTCGGGCCGCCGCGCGGTTCGCCATTTGGCGCTTTGCTGAAGAACAGGTATACGCGGCCCGTGAACGGCTCGGCACGGACGCCTTCAGGGAAGGTCACCCGGAATTCGTAGTTGGCGGCCTGCGACGACGAGGCGAGCAGCGCCGCCAGCGAGAGCCAGAGACAAAAACAGAACCACGCTGCTCGTTTGCGCATGGGAGCTCACCAGGAATGTGCTTGATCGATTGATGCGGAATCGCCGGCCGGCAGTTATGCTGAGGATGCGATTATTCTACCGAGAAATCCCGCGGAAATCCTGATTTCCAAGGGAAGCTGCCGTCTAGAATTTGATCTGGCCGCGCAAAAGTGCCCCG